>NZ_VHOP01000038.1:0-81600 GCF_008704325.1 Acetobacter sp. DmW_125128
TGCGCAAATCAAGATTTTCGGAGATTTATATTATGAGCAGTGCAAGTACTTATTACACTTATGAGCTGGACGATCAGGGCAATCCGGTGCTTGATGCCAACGGTAACAAGATTATCGAAACAACATGGACAGTCTCGCAGCCATATGGGTCTTTAGTCCCAGACTGGGATGTGAAAATTACAGATTCCAGCGGGCACGTTATATTAGACCAGCAGGACATTAACCCGGGTCTTGATATCCTTGGTATAGCGCAGCTTCTTGGCAGTGGTTACGTTCTTACGCCAGGATCTGGTGATTTTGCTGTTCTCATTAGCGCATTAAGTGCCCAAACTTTTGTAAGTACTCCGGGTGCAACAGGAAACTTCATTATTGGTGCGGGTGCAGCAGAAATTTCCACATATTATATTGGTGGAACCACCTCCATTTCTGGTTTAGCTAATCTTGTCACGGGTTCAACAATCAACATTATTGGGGGTAATGCTACATTAACCGGAACAAGTGGGGGCGCCCTTGCCGGTGTTTTAAATGGTTCAACAATTAATGTTGAATATGGCGGAACACTTAATACCGGTTCTGCATTAGCTAGCGTTTTAGAAGGCTCAACTGTTAATTTTGGAACAGGTGGCGGCACTGTTATTATCAACGGTGGTGGAACGCTTATCAGTCTTCTTTCGTCTGGTTCAGTAAACGCGACAACTTTCCAAAATTACGATCCTTCCAAGGATACGATCGAACTCCAGAATACAACAAGCACGATTGCATCTTACACCATCGAAAATGGTGGTTTATTTGGAACGAGTAGTTCAGAAAAAATTGTTACACTTAAAGATGCAAATAGCAATGTAATTGGGCAGTTTGCTGTTTCTCCTGCATCAGGTGTTACACTTAACAACGGTGCTTACATTGTTAATGCCTCAACCAATGATACAAACCCCCTGAAAATCACTGTATCTGATGGCAACACCTACATTGGTGCCTGCTTTCTTGCTGGCAGCATGATCAGCACGCCAAAAGGTGATGTAGCTGTAGAAGACATTCAGATTGGTGATGAAGTTGTAACCTTTGATTGGCGCAACAACAAGCATGTCACGCGTTCGGTTGTGTGGGTCGGCAAAGCACACGTTAATGTTCGCTCCGGCCTTCCTGATGATGAGGCTGGCTGGCCTGTGCGTATTCTAAAAGATGCCGTTGCAGATGGCGTGCCCTACAAGGATATGCTGATTACATCTGAACATTGCTTATTCTTTAAAGGCCACTTTGTGCCTGCGCGTATGCTGGTAAATGGTGTGTCTATTTTCTATGATAAATCCATTAGCTCCTATAATTACTACCATGTAGAAACGGAACAGCATTCCGTTATCACCGCAGACGGTATGCTGACAGAAAGCTATCTGGATACCGGAAACCGCTCCACCTTCCGGCAGGAAGGTAAAGTTGTCACACTGCATGGCATTGCCAAAAGTTGGGAAGACGATGCAGGCGCACCACTATGTGTGGATCGCGCTTTTGTTGAACCTCTGTTTCGCGCACTTGAATGGCGTGAAAATCATGTTGTTGGCTGCCCGCCGTCTGTAGAAAAAATTGCAACAACCCATGATCCAGATCTGCACCTGATGACGCAAACAGGTGCTACCATTCGCCCAATGCGGCATAACGGTCAGCAATACAGCTTTATGCTGCCACCTGATACAAAATCCGTGCGCATTATCTCCCGCGCCAGCCGCCCAGCAGATGCCATCGGCCCGTTTGTGGATGATCGCCGTTACATGGGTGTAGCTGTTGCTGATATACATTTGCTTTGCGCCAAAAAATCATATGGCATTACAGCCCACCTTCAGAATAAAAAACCAGAAGGCTGGCACGCTACAGAGTGGACAGATTGCGCCTGGACAACGGGAAATGCGGAATTGCCACTTGGAGACCATCTCACACACGGGAAAATGGGCATTCTTTCCCTGAGCATTCGTGCTGCCGGGCCTTATCTTGCCCAAACACAGCACACAGCACAGTTGAAAAAAGCACACTCCGCTTAACGGTTTTAAACAGGCTCTATCTTTGCGGGTAGAGCCTGTTTTTACAATTAAAGCCCATCCGTTGCTTTTAAAAACGGCTGCACCAATATCTCTATGCTCTTACTGTAGGTGAGAAGCCGCGGGGGAGTGCTCTTTTACAATCTGGAGCGCTTCTGCCATTCCCGGAATTTCCACGCTGCCTGCACAAACTTTTTCCAGAGCTTCGCGCAGGTTTTGTAAACTTTGCGGGGGCAACCCGCTTACGGCAAGTTTCAAAACATCTTTCAGCCCTTCAACCTGCATATAAAGCTTTTGCGGGTCTAATTCGGTGCCTGTTAGCATACGGGCTTCATCATCAGTCATCTCAACCATCCTATTGTGTCTTTTTTCCTGCCGCATCATGAACGCAGATAGCTGCGGTATCAATGCAAAGGCTTACATCAATTTCCGCACAGGCGTGTGTATGTTAAGCGTTAAGTGTTTCTGAAAATTGTGTTGCCTCTTGCCAGCAGATAATGCCAGACCAGATAAGCGTTGCCACTGTATAAAATGAAAAATGTATATATGAATTTTACGCCCCCAACACATAAGCCCACAACTTCAATCCAGACACCCTATATTATTGCTTGGTTTTTGTGTTTGGTGTTTTACCTGCTGCAATACTCCACGCGCTCTGCCCCCAGCGTTATGGTGAACGAGCTTGTCTCCTCCTTTGGGCTTACAACGGTTGGGTTGGGGTCTTTGCTTGGGCTGTATTATTACACCTATTCCTTCTGCTCCATTATTTCCGGCGCTGCGGTGGATCGGTGGGGGGCCAAATATACCATTTCGTTTGGTGCGCTGGTGCTGGCAATTGGCACCTGCCTGTTTGGTTGGGGGGATGAGTGGATGGCAAGCCTTGGCCGCCTTATGCAGGGTGCGGGCTCGGCTTTTGCATTTGTGGGCGCGGTTTATCTGGCTGCACGGGGGTTTCCCAAAAAGTATCTGGCCACGGCTGTAGGGGCAACGCAATGCGCAGGCATGCTGGGCGGCGCCATGGGGCAATCTACCGTGGCATGGTTGATTCATGGCGTTATCAACTGGCATTTTTACTGGATTGATACCGGGCTGCTGATTGCCCTAATAGCCGTTTTTCTGTTTGTAATGACCCCGCAGGAAAAAAAGACAAACACCGCGCACGTGGGCAAAGCATCTGCTTCCATGTTTGCACCGTATAAAAGCGTGCTCAGCAACCCACAATCTTATCTGTGCGGGCTGTGTGCGGGGCTGCTGTTTTTACCCACCACCGTAGGCAGCATGACATGGGGCATTACGTTTTTAACCCAAAGCTGGCACGTTGGTTACCACGAGGCCGTTATGCGGGCCGCCATGGTGCCTGTGGGCTGGATGTTTGGCTGCCCTGCCCTTGGGTATTTAACAGATAAGATCGGGCGTAGAAAACCCGTATTGCTGGGCGGCATTATTGTTATGGCGCTTACAGTTGCAGCCATTATTTACCTGCCGGGCAATACGTTTCCGCCTTATGTGCTGGCTTTGCTACTGGGCTTTTCTTCCGGCGCGGCCATGATCCCCTATACCATTATCAAGGAAGCCAATGCTGATGATGTAAAAGGCAGCGCCACAGGGGCTATTAACTTTTTGGTATTTGTTATGAGCGCCATTGTCTCTCCGCTGTTTGCAATGTTTCTGCAACATCTGGGGCATGGGCGACCACTTAGCGGGGCGGATTTTACAAAAGGCTTTAGCTTTGGCCTAGCCGGTATTGTGCTGGCAGGCGCACTTACTTTTCTCCTGCGTGAAACCGGGCAGAAAAAGCAGTAAACTGCGGGCTTGCCTTACCATATGCAAAAGGCCCTACCCTTTTCAGGTAGAGCCTTTTGCACACATTCAGAACTGATAAAATCAAGCCGAACGCAGGTTTAATTCAGCAACTGCCTGATCTTCAACAAGATATGGCCCAGCCGCCCGAATGGTCATGGTAAGAATGCCCATTTTGCCGTTGGTCAGATAGTTCCCCAAGGGCAGCACGGCATCACCATTAGTCCATGTGCAATCTGTCCAATCTGTAGCGTGCCAGCCAGCGGGTTTTTCGGCCTGAAGATGTGCCGTGATGTTATGTGCCTTTGTGGCGCAGAAAAGGCGCACATCTGCCACGGCCACACCCATATAGCGCCGATTATCCACAAACGGGCCAATCACATCTGCTGGGCGGCTTGCGCGGGAAACCACACGCACAAACTGCGTGCCAGAAGGCAGCATAAAGCTGTACTGCTGGGTTTCCTTGCGCAGGGGCCGCACAATAGCGCCGGTGTTTGTAACCAGATACAGGTCTGGATCTACCGTTGTTTCTGCTTTTTTAGCCTGCGCAATATGGCCCGCAATATCATGCGCACGTGTATTTAGAACATGGAACAGGGGTTCAACAAAGGCACGTTCTACCGCCAAAGGGGCGCCTGCATCATGCGCCCAGCTTTTGGCCTTGCCACGCAGCGCAGCAACCTTGCCAAGCTGGCGGAAGGTGGCACGGTTGCCGGTATCCAGATAGCTTTCTGTCTGCACGCCATCGGCAGTAATAACGGCGTGCTGCGCTGTTTCGATATGATAGTAATCGTAAGAGGTAATGGATTTATCGTAAAAAATGGATACGCCATTCACCAGCATACGGGCCGGTACAAACTTGCCATCAAAAAACAGGCAATGTTCGGCCGTAATCAGCATATCCTTGTAAGGCACGCCGGGGGCAATGGCGTTTTCAAGAACACGCACGGGCCAGCCTGCTTCATCATCCGCAAGATCAGCCTGCACATGTGCATGGGCTTTACCGGCCCACACAACCGGGCATGCCACATCTTTGTTCTGCTGCCAGTCAAAAGTTACAACGTCATCACCAAGCTGGATATCTTCCACCGCCTTTTCACCTTCGGGCGTGCGGATCATGCTGCCAGCCAAAAAGCAGGTAACGGTTACGCTGTCTCCGTTAAAGGAGTAATCGTCCTTGCTATACCCATCAGCAAAGGTCACATTCGCCAGAACTGTTCCGTCCTGATCCACAATTTCGTTGCCATTGCCGCTCCAGCTTAGACTTGTGGTTTCACCATTGGAAAACACAATCTGATCGCGCGGAGACAGGTTGTTAATTGTGAGCGTTCCGCTGGGCGCATAATTGCTAACAATTAACGTATTATACCCGCTGGAATCTGAGGAAGAGGCCCCGAAAGTAACAGGCGCCTTCAACGTGCCAACAGACAGGGTGCCACCGTTTGCAATGGTAACGGTGTTTCCTGTCAGGGTGCCATTTACTGCAAAGTTGGTCGATTCAACAGTGAAGGATGAGGCGTCGTTCGTAACCGTATTGTTGAAGAAAGGTAACCATCACCGGTGAACGTAACATTCCCTTTAATGGTCATGGTGGGGGAATGGAAGTTGGAATTTGCCGTATCACCTTCAGTCCAGCCACCGTAATTATGCGCTACAACGTTAACTGTAATTGGAGATGATGTTCCATCTAAAATAACATCGTCACCATCATAAGTAGTGGGAACGCCCCAATCTCCACTTGTATTTACAGTTAGTGTTGTCATGCTGTTAATCTCTCACGTTATTCTGATTTTTTATATGCAGTCTGGGAATCAGTTTAATATTTTTCTAACGTAATCTCAATCAAAACGTTAATCCATTTAGAACAAATTAACCATGCTGAAACATATCTTTCCTTTTGAGAGAGAATGATTATCATCTAGGGTTAAATTTTGTGCTGTATATCGGCTATTTGCACCAGCCATCGCTTAAAAATGCTATTTGCCCGATTCTGTCTCTCATACTTGGTATGGTGGGGCATAAAATGGGCTGTGCGCTATACATTGGTGCAAGCGCTTTTGCCCAGCACCAGTATAAGGATCACACATGATAAATGCGCCCGCCCCCACGCCAGAAGAAGACTGGACAGAGGAAAACCCAATAGACGCAGATATTGATGCACGCGTTGCGCAGGTTAATCAGGCAGCCGGGTTGCCGCCAGAACGCCCCTCACGCTTTGGGGCGTTTGTAACAATCGTGCTGCCGGTGCTGATAACTGGCGCCTTGATGTTTATCATCTGCTGGCTGTATTTTTTCCCGCTTTTTTTCCGTTAATCGGGCTGCGGCCTTTATTTGCGCCGCAGGCCAACCACCCTACGCAGCGGGGCTGTAAGCTTCCATGATGAGGAAGCCCGCATGATCTCAACATCCCGCCGGGCCTGCTGCACTTCCTGCGCCAGATGTTCTTCGCGCAGGCTGCCATAAAACTGCGGGCCCTGCTTTTTAACCCCTTCCAGCGTAGAACCCGCGCAAATCACCTTTTTGGTTTCGGGGCTTAATTCCGTGCAAAAAGGTTGCTGCATCATGTCTGGAATGGGGGCAGACAAAAAGTCATCCACCCGCATGTTGCCAAACTGGGCCTTGGCATGTTCTGGCAGGCCGTTCTTCCAATCCTCCATCATCCAGCGCAGGGCATGCACGGGGTGGAAGTGATCTTCTACAACGCAATACTGGATATCACACCATTTTTCAAAAAGGCTGATATTTCCTTCAGGCGTGGCGTTAAAGTAATGCGATGGATAGCCATGCACAGGCTGCAAGAACGGATAATCTATGCGCACAATGCCGCCGGGTTTAAGCACGCGGCAGATTTCCGCTGCTACTTCCCACGGGCGTTTGGTGTGTTCCAGCGTGGCGGCACAGAGCACAAAATCAAACTGAGCATCGGCAAAAGGCAGGTTTTCCCCCACACACACCACATCCGTGCTGAGGGCGGGAAACACATCCACATTCACCATCTGCTCGGTTACGGTATCGCGCAGCCCGGCCCCTACATCCAAAAACATCCAATCCGGATGCTGCTTTTGCAGGCCCGCAATATAGCCGCCGTAATTATGGGCTGAAATGGGCGGAAAAGGCGGAATATGAAATTCCTGCTTTATAGCATCTGTCATATAATTGGCGGGCTGGCCGTAGGTGCGCGGTGTTACGGGGTTCTGGCGGAAGGCAATGCGCTCCAGCTTGCGTTCGCGCATGGCGGCCACCAAATCCTGATTGGCGGCCTGCATACGCCCTTCGTGCTGGCCATGCTGGGCATAATGCTGGGGGGCAGAAAGCCCGCACGTGGCCACATCCGGGTTGGCTTGCCAGTAAGCCAGATCATCCGCCGGGGTTTTAAAAACTGGTGTTCTGATAACCGGAACTTCGTTATAGGAACCGTCTTGCATCCGCTCTACCTTGCATACTGTGCGCGCCAAAGTTCCGCCCTATTGCCTGAACCCAAGCCCCACCCTTATACTTGGCACACCCTTGCAAAACGCTAAAGCCCCCTGCCATGTCTGTGCTTCTTTCTACCTTTCCGTGTGTGTTTCAGGCCTCTGGAGGCCGGGGGTTAATTGAAACCTCATCCCGCATGGGCGGAAACTTTGCCTTTGGCGGCACGCTGCCCGATGGCACCCACAGCCTGCTAACAGACTGGCACACAGATACCCCCCCCATATACCGCTACAGTTTTGGCCCCGCAGTGTTTGACCCCGCTTTGGCTCTGTTTGCATGGGAAGGCCGCCCCTTGCATGATACAGTTTATACCCAAGGCCCGGACGCGCTCAGGCGCTGGCATGCGGCCCCGGCCAACACACCTGTAGAACAGCACAATTGCACCGCATGGGCAGGGTTTGACCACTGGAACACCAATTACTACCACTGGGTAGCGCATACGGTTCCGGCTCTTTACTATTTTCTTAAACACGCTGGGCAGAACGATGTGTTTTTGCTGCCTCCCCTTACCCCGTGGCAGGAGCAATTTGTAACATTGGCTGGGCTGGCGCCCGAACGGCGGCTGATAACCCGGCACGGCACACGCTATGCCTTTGCGCGCGTGGTTTATACAGATTTTGTGCGCGGCAAAACCGATTTTACAGCATCCCAAACAGCACTTGCCGCCTATGCGGCGTTACGCCGGGCCGCCAGCACCACACCCAAACGCGGGCGCTATCTGTTTTTGGAACGCGGCGAAGCCACAAACCGCCGCATGCCTAACGAGGCCGCGTTGGCCGAGGCTTTATCCACGCTCGGCTTTGCCCGTGTACGCCCCGAACGCCTGCCCGTAACCCAGCAAATAGACCTGTTTGCACAAGCCGATATGGTGGTGGGCTTTTTAGGCGCGGGCCTTGCCAATGTGGCATGGTGCCAGCCCGGCACGCTGGTGTACGAACTGGTGCCCAGCCACCACCTTAACCCGTGTTTTCTGGCCATGTGTATTCAGGGTGGTTTGCAGTATTGGGCAGACAAGGTGGAAACCGGCGTTGCGCATGAAGACCACTACACACCCGCAAACCTGCCTCTGCCTGTAGGCGAGATTGTCAGCCACGCACAAACGCTGTTGCACTTCCGGCAAAAACAGACTGGGTGAATATCCACGTCTGTATTCTTGCATATATAATAAAGAGGATTCCGTTTCGTTCCCGCTCCGAAAGTGTTAGGCTGGTCTTTCCCCCGCCAACTACAGGAGCCCCCCTATGCCAACCCTTGTGATAAACGGCCAGCCGCACAGCGTGGATGTTGATGCCGATACGCCGTTGCTCTGGGTTTTGCGCGATATTCTGGGCTTAAATGCCGCCAAGTTTGGCTGCGGCATTGCCCAGTGTGGGGCCTGCACCGTGTATGTAGATGGCAAGGCCGTACGCGCATGCAACCTACCCGTTGGGCTGGTAGGAGAGCGCGCCATTACCACCCCGGAAGGTCTGGACATGGCAGACCCGATTGTGCGGGCCATCAAATCTGCGTGGATAGCGTTGGATGTGGTGCAGTGCGGATACTGCCAGCCGGGGCAGGTTATGTCCGCCGTAGCCCTGCTACGCACCACCCCCAACCCCACGGATGAACAGATAGACAGCGCCATGTCTGGCAATATGTGCCGCTGTGGCACGTATATGCGTATTCGCGCAGCCATTCACCACGCAGCGGGAGAACTGGCATGAGCACACATTCCCCCTCATCCACCGCGCGGCTCCAAACAGGCCGCAGGCGCGTACTGCAAGCGGGCGGCGCATTGTTGCTGGCCACACTGTGGCCCATGCCTCGTGGGCGGGCAGCTCAGGCCACGCAGGCAGGCACCGGCATGCTGGTAGAAGATGTTGCCACCCCTTTTGCTCCCAACGCGTTTATCCGTATTGCCGCAGATAATACCATTACCCTTATTTTACCAAATATCGAGATGGGGCAAGGTATTTACACATCCTCCGTTATGCTGATGGCGGAAGAACTGGGGATAGATCCGTTTGCCGTGCAAATAGAGGCCGCGCCCCCCGGTGGCGGGGCGGAAATTACCGGCGGTTCTACCTCTACCATGACAGAATGGTTGCCGTTGCGCCAAGCCGGTGCGGCAGCACGCGCTATGCTGGTGCAGGCCGCAGCCACACGCTGGGGCGTTGCGCCAGAAAGCTGCACAACCGCCAATGGGGCCGTTATGCACCCGCCTTCTGGCCGCACCGTGCCGTTTGGCGATGTGGCCGAAAATGCCGCCAAATTGCCTGTGCCCAAAGAACCAAAACTCAAAGATGCTGGCAATTACACACTTATTGGCCGCAAACATCATCGGTTGGATAGCCAGATCAAGGTAGATGGCACCGCCCGCTTTGGCATGGATGTGCAGGTGCCGGGCATGAAAATTGGCACCGTGGCCGCCTGCCCCGTGCAAGGCGGCACCGTGCGCAGCATGAACCGTAATGCCGCATTGGCCGTAAACGGCGTGCAAGCCGTGCTGGTAACGGATAATAAAGATACCGTATGCGTGGTCGCCAACCATTACTGGGCGGCCCGCAAAGGGTTAAAGGCCCTGAACCTGAAATGGGATTTTGGAAAAAACGCAACCATTACCACCCAAACCATTTATGATGATCTACACGCAGGGCTAAACGGCCCGGCCATTGTGGCCAACGCCAAGGCAGATGCGCCGGGTATTATTGGCCAATCCGGCACCACCTATACGGCCACTTATCAGCAGCCCCTATTGGCGCATTCCCCCATGGAACCCATAAACTGCACCGCCCATGTGCGGCCAGATGGGTGCGATATATGGGCAGGCACACAGGTAGCCGAACGTGCGCGAGATACGGCAGCCGAAATAACCGGCCTGCCCGCCAGCAAAATTACAGTGCACAGCCAGTATATTGGTGGCGGCTTTGGCCGCAGGCTGGAGCACGAATACGTAACCCAGTGCGTTCAGTTTGCAAAACAGGTGCCCTACCCGCTGAAAATTATCTGGAGCAGGGAAGAAGATATTACCAAAGATAGGTATCGCCCGGCTTATGTAGATAAACTCACCGCCGCGCTGGATGAAAAAGGGCATATCACCGCACTGCAACATCGCATTGTTGGCCCGGCAGTTGTGGCGCGGTGGGACCCGCCAGAACTCACAAAGGATGGGTATGATGATGACCTCTCCCTTGCCACGGTGGTTACGCCCTACACCTACCCCGCGTATCGGCTGGAATTTGCCCGGCGCGAGGCCCCCGGCATTACCACCGCATGGTGGCGCGGTGTAGGTGGCACACGCGGCCTGTTTGTGGTGGAAGGATTTATAGATGAGCTGGCTGCCCGCGCGGGGGCAGATCCGGTAGCTTATCGGCGCGCCATGGTGCAAAACAACCCACGTGCGCTGGCTGTGCTGGAACGCGCCGCCGCAGATGCAGGCTGGAGCACGCCTGTGCCCAAAGGCCGGGCACGCGGTGTGGCCTTGCAGTTTGCTTTTGGATCTTACATGGCCAGCATTGCAGAAATTGAAATGCCCAGCCCGGATGAAGTGATTATCCACCGCGTAACTGCTGCGGTAGATTGCGGGCAGGTTATCAACCCAGACCAAGTGATTGCACAAATAGAGGGTGGCCTGATTTTTGGCTTTTCCGCCGCCCTGTATAATGAGATCACGCTGGAAAACGGGCGTGTGCAGCAGCAAAACTTCAACACATGGCGCGTAATGCGCATGAACGAAGCCCCGCGCCGCATTGATGTGGTGGTAATGCCCAGCAAGGAAGACCCCGGCGGTATTGGTGAGGTTGGCACAGCCGCAGCCGCCCCGCTGCTGGCTAACGCCATGGCCGCCGCACGGGGGCACCGTTACCGCACCCTGCCCCTGCTTTCTGCCCGCAACACGGAAGGGAAAGAGTAAGACCATGAAACATGATTTTTCTTTTCCATCCGTTAAGCGTGTTTCCTTTTCTGCCAAAGGTGCTGCGGCAACTGTGCTGCTGGCAACCTTATGCCTGCCCACACATGCTGCCCATGCCAGTGCTGCCGAGGAAGGCACACCCGGCAGCACGCCTGTAGAACGCGGGCAGTACCTTACCCGCGCATCGGATTGCGAGGTCTGCCACACGGCCCCCGGCGGTATGCCCTATGCTGGCGGACGGGCGTTCAAGTTACCGGGCATGGGAGTGGTATATTCCACCAACATTACAGCAGATAAGCAGCACGGCGTGGGCGCGTGGAGCGATGCGGAATTTGTTGCTGCCGTAAAGCAGGGTGTTTCCCCCGGCGGCAAGCACCTTTACCCCGCCATGCCCTACCCCGCCTATGCGCGCCTGAGTGATCAGGATGTGCGGGATATTCGGGCTTATATGGCCACATTGCCCACATCTGCCAGCACCCCGCCAGAAAACAAGCTGCGTTTTCCTTTTTCCATACGCAGTTTGATGATTTTCTGGAACATCGTGAACGGCCCGGCCTCTGCCTACCCAGATGACACCACAAAATCCGCCCAGTGGAACCGTGGCCGCTGGCTGGTGGAAGGCGCAGGCCATTGCGCAGATTGCCACAGCCCACGCACGCTCACCTTTGGGCTTTCCACCAGCAAGGCACTTGGCGGCAATATGCTAAATGGCTGGCGCATCTATAACATCTCGTCCGATACCAAAACCGGTATTGGCGGCTGGACAGATGCCGAACTGGCGCAATACCTTTCCACCGGCCATGCAGATGGCCACGGCACGGCATCTGGCGATATGGCAGATGTTATTGGCCACAGCCTGCGTTACCTTACCCCTGCGGATATTCAGGCTATGGTAACGTATCTGCGCAGCACAAAACCTGTTAGCACACCGCAGGATTCTGTAACCTTCCGCAAAACAGCCAGTGGTGATGCCAGCCTGCCGCAAAACAGCCGTGGCGCACGGCTTTATGCCGCGGCCTGTGCGGGCTGCCATCTGCCAGATGGCACAGGGCGGCAAAGCAGCTTTGCCAGCATTGCGGGCGGCAGATCACTCGGTGCGGATAATGGCCGTAACCTGATACAGGTTTTGGTAAATGGCACCGGCCTGCAAACGGCAACGGGCGTGCAGATTATGCCGCACTTTACGGGAGGCGGTTTAAGCAACCGTGATCTTGCAGATATGACCGCGTTTGTAATGACACACTTTACCACAGCCCAACCGCATGATCTGGAAAAACAGATTGAACAGACCATAAAAGATCGGGACTAAATCTTTCCTGAAAACAAAAAAAAACGTGCCGGGTGCGCTCTGCCCCGGCACGGTTTTTTATATCCGCCACGCCACACTTAAAGCCTATGGCATGGCGCGTATTGGATATTACGCGTTGAGATAAATGGTTTTGGTGCGCACATAGGCTTCCAGCCCGTGCTGACCGTCCTCACCCCCCAATCCGCTTTCACGATAGCCGTGGTGGAAGCCCTGCGGTTCTTCACCCGATCCACGGTTGACGTAAATTTCCCCAAAGTCCAGTTCCCGGCCCATACGCAGGATACGGGAAAGATCATTGGTGAACAGGTAGGCAGAAAGCCCATAGCGGCTATCATTAGCGCGGGTTAGGGCCTCATCAAAATCCTTCACCTTGATAAGGGAAAACACGGGGCCAAATACCTCGTCCTGCACAATGTCCATATCCGGGGTAATGTCTGTGAGCAATGTGGGGGCGTAAAAAGTGCCTTTATCAAACAGGCCACCAGTGAGACGCTTGCCGCCCAGTGCCAATTTTGCCCCCTGTGATATGGCTTTTTGCACAATGCCATCCACTTTTTCCAGCTCGGTTTCATTCACCTTGGGGCCCATATCTGTGGCATCATCCATCGGGTCCCCCACTTTCAGGCTGGCGATACGATCCTTCAGTGCTATGGTAAAGCGATCATACACATCTTCCTGCACGTAAGTACGTTCGTTGGCTGTGCACACCTGCCCACCGTTAAAGAAACGTGCCGTAACGGCAGCTTCCACCGCTGCGGGAATATCTGCATCTTCCATAACAATAAAAGGTGCTTTGCCGCCTAGCTCCAGCCGCACTTCCTTAAGATGCTCGGCTGCGGCTGCCATAATCTTCTTACCTGCGGGGGTAGAGCCTGTCATGGTAATCAGCGGTGTATCCTTATGTGCCACCAGTGGCACACCCACGCCTTGGCCGCTGCCTGTCACCACATTAACTACACCTGCGGGAATACCGGCTTCCTGCACCAGTTCAGCCAGCGCCAAGCCAGAAAGCGGTGTGCCATCAGCGGGTTTAAGAACAATGGTGTTGCCTGCCGCCAGAGCCGGTGCAATTTTACGCGCACACAAAGCCAGCGGGAAGTTCCATGCTGCTATAGCCCCCACCACACCATGCGGCACGCGGTCGATCAGGATTTTTTCACCTTCACGTTCACCGGGTATAATTTCCCCCTGAAGCCTGCGGGCATTTTCCGCCGCAAAACGCAGCAGCCCTGCGGCAAAATCTACCTCGGCGCGGGCTTCCTTAATGGGTTTACCCATTTCTGAGGTAATAATGGTGGCCAGGCGTTCCTTATCGCGCTCTACAAGGTTTTTAAGGGCGTAAAGATAATCGGCGCGCTGGCTGGCAGGTTTACTGCTCCAACCTTTAAACGCAGCTTTTGCGGCGGCCACAGCTTTTTCAACATCCTGTGGGTTGCCTTCTGCGGCCTGCCCAACTTCCTCCCCCGTAGCGGGGCTTTTAATGGGCGTATATTTGCCAGATGTGGGTTTTACCCATTCATTATTGATGAACAGATCCTGCTGTTTGACATCAGCCATGAGGTGTTCTCCTTTTTTATGAAATGCTATTTGCAGTATGACGCACACATGTGTTCATTAAAAGTAATGATATATCAGTAAACCATTTACGAAAAATGAATGGTTTTAATCTCTTTCTGCCGGGCAAATGGTATTTATAAACCTGCGTAGCAAAGGTTTTGCACCATTACGCCGCCATACACAGTAAACAGGGGCTGGGCGTAACCCTTGCACGGCTAACACGCGCACATCATCCGGTGCTTTATGTTGAAAAATGCTTTTAGGAAAACAGGAAATACCAATACCATCGCGCACACAGGCCCGAATGACATCGTAAGATTCCACTGTTTGAATGGCACGAGGGACAAAGCCCTGCTCTGCCATCCAGCGTTCAAACGCGCTACGGTAAAAGCAATCTGTGTGGAACAAAAGCACTGTCGTGCTGGGCCAGTGAATATCCTGTAAACTACGGATATTTTGTGGGGCCACCAGCACCAGTTCTTCTGTAAAAACAAAGCGGCTTTCAAGAAGCGGATGCACAATGGGGCCATCCGTTATGGCCAGATCCAGTTCCTGATCATCCAGCATATGTTCCAACGTATAGCTGGCGCGGCGTAACAGGCGTATTTCCACATCCGGGTGGGCGGCCATAAAGGCTGGCATATATTGGGGCAAAAAATGCGCCAAAGCCACATCCAGCGCCCCTATACGCAAAATACCGCGCGGCACATCGGGCTGAAAAAAGCTTGCAAGTCTATGGGCTTTTTCTACAACCTCTCGCGCTTCATGGTAAAACAGGCGGCCTTCTGGCGTGGGAATAAGCCGCCCTTTTTCCCGCGCAAACAGATCCTGCCCCAAAAGCTGTTCTAGCTCCTTGAGCCGCGCCGTAATGTTGGAGGCCACACAGTGCATACGGCGCGAGGCCGCAACCACCGAGCCTTCCTCCATCACGGCGCAGAAAATCTGCAACTGCGCCAGACGGAGAGCCTCCATAGTTAATTAAAACTCTTCGTACGTTGCGGGATCCTGCCCGTGGCTGCGGCCATCCGGACGGGCAAGGGTTGCCATGTCCTTCATATCCTGCTCTGTCAGTGAGAAATCAAAAATATCCATATTGGAAATCTGATGTTCTTTGCTAGAAGCTTTTGGAATAGGTACGCAACCCAACTGGTGGTGCCAGCGCAGGATAACCTGCACGGTAGATTTGTTGAGCCGCTGGGCAATTTTTGTAATCAGCGGATCTTGCAGCAGCTTGTTGGCCCGGCCAAGGGGGCTCCATGACTGGGTAAGAATATTCAGCTTTTTATGCAGCGCCCGCATATCATCCTGCGGGAAGTAGGGAGAAAGCTCAATCTGGTTGATAGATGGTAGAACCCCTGTTTCTTTCTGCAATTTTTCCAGATGTTCGGGCAGGAAGTTACACACGGCAATAGAGCGCACATAGCCACGTTTTTTGGCTTCAATAAGCGCCTGCCATGCCTCTACATACTTGCCAACCTTGGGGTTGGGCCAGTGAATATAATACAGATCGTAATAATCCAACTGCGCACGGTAGAGGGATTCTTCAATTGTTGTCAGTGCCTCGTTATAATCATGGTGGCGGCCTGGCAGTTTGGAGGCAATGCGCAGGTTCTCCCGCTTTTTACCACTTTTGCGCACGGCATGGCCTACGGCGCCTTCGTTTTCATAATTAAAGGCGCTATCCAGCGCATGGTACCCTACATCCAATGCGCTGACCATTGCTTCCATGCCAGCTATACCGTTCAGTTTGTATGTACCAAAGGTAATAACGGGAAAAGTAAGACCATCGTGCAGTGTGATATCGGGAATACCCAAAACGTGTTCTCCTAAATCCGGCGGTAAACAGCAACATGTTGGTTTTGCGTGTAAAACCATGCCACATGCTATCCCCAACGCCTAGCTGTAGGAGAGGTTGCACATATCCATACTCATGCCTGCCTTGCAGGTAGCGAACACTCTTTAGGGCAAGGGGGGCAACCCCAAAAGGTTTTCCCTAAGAGCACGAAATATTTTTTCATAAACCGCTAGATCTTCGGTTTCCGGCAATGTCAGATTAAGCATGATGTAGGGCATATCTGGGCGCGTGGTATTCTGCCCCGCAAGCGGTAGCCCCATAAGTGCGGCTGGTGGCGCGCTGCCCTTGGTATCTGGCGCGGAATCTTCTGCCTGTAGGCCAAACAGTTGCGCCTTATCTTTGGCTGGCTGTGCTGGTGCGGCAACAAGCATGTCTTGATCTTGCTCAAGCAATCCGCTTTCTAACAAAATATCTATCAAACACCGTGCGCCTGTTTGCGTATGCGCATGCTTTTTATGCACCGAAACATCTAGAATATGTGCCGATAAATCCTTTTCGCTCATCCCACGTTTTATATCTTCTGTGGTGATAAGCTCCATCATGGCAGAATTGCTAGAGATAGCCTCGCGCCAGTATGCTTGTGCATCGGCCCCTAAAGCATATTCCAGAGCGTGCCCCAGCTTTTGGCCTAAAGGGGTAACTGTTTTTTCTGCGGCACCAGCAATAACGCCGATATCCATTAGAAATTTATTGTTTCTGCTGATAGCAGCAGACCCCATTTTGGTAAGCCGCGCAAGAATATCTAGCGTAGGATTATCGGGCACATGACTGTACGCGATAATAATTTTCTCCAACCCTTCAAGAGAGATTTTGGGGAGATGAAAGGAGTCGGTCATGGTGGCACTCCTGCTCTTTTCCAGTACTTAATTTAAATCTGGCAAGTTATGAGCAGCAGAGTCAATAAAAACTATTTGCGATTATTTATAATATCATTACCAAATATTTTATAATTACACATCCAGCATCACGCGCGGTTGCGGCGCGTGTGCTGCATATAGGTTTGCACCGTGCTAAACCCGCTTTCCCACGCGTTCAGCAGGCTTTCCAGATGCTCGCGGTTGTTCACCAACCCACGGGCAATAAGCGTGCCCTGCTGATCGAACAAAAACGCGGCAGGCAATTTATCTACCTGCAAGGCACGGCCCAGCGCCGGATCATTTATAAACGCAGCAGCCGGTGTGTTGGTTTGCTGGGCAAAGTGCTGCTGAATGGTTGGGGCATCATCCCCCGCCAGCACCAGTTCCAGATTTTCACGCCCGCAGAAGTTGCGTGCAATAGGGATAACCTTGCGAGAAATCGGGCATGTTGCAGAAACAAACAGCACCAGCCGCGGCTTGGCGCCACCAGCCAGCCCCAGAACACCCCCCGCCAATGTGTGGAAAGGCTGCGGTGGGCAGGCATCTCCCGGTTGTGGCCCGCGTGAGCTGGTAAGTGCGCCCACAGGTGCAATTTCCTGAAACAAGCGGCGGATACGGCGCAGCATTAAGCCCATAACAATGCAGGCCGCAAGCAGCACAACAGTAAGGGCAGCATTGGCGTATATCAGGTTCTGCACGGGCTGATCCTCTGTGTTGTGCCGGTGGTGGGGTGGCGGAGCGGGTTTTTAGAATGCCCAGATAGCATCACAACTGAACCAGAACATGTTGTTCATGCCATTATTGGCATAGTTCACGTTTGGATCATCCGTGGGGGAAACGCGGTTAAAGGGCCGCGTGCCGTTAAGGGATTTATCAAGCCGCACTTCCGGCCGAATGGAAAAAGACCCTTTGGGCAGTTTAAGAAAACCGGGGCGGTACGTAACACCCACCGTCAGTTCCCCATAGGTGGTGCCGGGTGCGTAATCATACGGATAGTTCTGGCCACGCAATTCGTTCACGTAAGACATGGGGGATGTGTTGTTACCCACCACGCCGCCATTATTATCACGGAAAATTTCACCACGGGCGTTAAACGTCAGTTCATCGCTGAAATCATGCGCGAAATAGGCCGTTACACCATAAACGTCATCCCGCAGGTAATCATCATGGAAGTAGGTGGCGTTCAGGGTGACGGTGGTTTTATCGTTAATTTTGTAGGAGGCCAGAAGGTCTCCGATATATTCCATATCGTGGTTGGCTTCGCGCCCAATGGCGTACACGCTCTGCTGCGGGCCAAAATAGCCAATGGCGGCAACATCCAGCTTGCCATCTGCAAGTTCTGTAAACTGGAAGCCAAAATACCCTTTGGGGCGGCTATTGTTTTTGGCATGGCCAAAGGTAGTGGAGTTACCGGCGTTTACACCCAGCACAAGGGCTGCGTGGTCTGTCATGTGCCATGTAGCCAGAACACCCACGGTTTCAAACGGCACAATGTAATCGGATGAATAGTTGTAGGAATAAAAAGGCCGTTCCAGCGCATCTGTGCCTTCAAAACCCTGAATACCGTATTGCTGGCCGATTTGCAGGTCTATCCCGCCTTTGGTCAGCCACGGCAGGTGGGCATCAATATGCGCCTGCGTGGGCGTCCACTGGTATATGCCTGTCAGGTTGCCATCCCCCATGCCAATGGTGGGGTTAAACCGGGCATCGGAGCCATACAGAACCTCAAACACAAAACCCAGCCCATAGCCATCGCCCAGTTCTGTTACCGGGTGGGAGAGTGTGCCTGTAATCTGGTTAAGTGTGGCAGTATTGGCCCTATCTACGTAAGACTGCGCCCAGTTGCGGCCTGTTTTGGTCCATGGGTTACCGTTTACACCGGCTTCCACCACAATATGGCCTTCAACATCATCAAACCATGAGTGGCTGGAAGGGCTTTTTAAATTCACCTCATCCTTCTGGGCCTGCTTTTTTTCTGCTGCTGTTTCTTCCACCGCCAAAGGGCGCTCGGCATCATCGGGGGTGGTTTTTTCCTGCGCAAATGCAGGCAGCGCTGCCAGTTGCAGGGCAAAACACATACCGGCGGACAAACGGTGGCGCAAACGCATGCTCCCTGATACTCCCATTATCCACAAACAACCGCGGCAGGGGGCGGGTTTGCTTCTGTTTTACAGTGTTGTGGCCCAAAGCTGTGATCTAGCCGAGAGCAGCCCCGCAGAACAGGGCTTACCGTGTTACTTTACTGTTGCAGCCGCGCCATTGTTGCCACGATGACACGCAGCCAAAGAGCGCTCCAGCACATGCGCGCGGTTAGCCATGAAGTCTGGCATAGAAAGCGGGTGTTGCCGCCATTCATGCACTTCTGCGGCTGTATAGGGCTTAAAGCCCGGCGGCGTGCTTTTGCCCCCCAGATCAATCAGCACAAAGTTCATGACATCTGCCAACTGCTGATCATCCCGAATGAGGGACATGGAAACACCGGGCACCTGCACCAGATATTTCCGCCCTTCATCCGTGCAGGCAAAGCTGCCCACGCTATCACGCAGCAGAGGCACAAAGGTTGGGCCAGATACGCCCGCAATACCGTGGCACCCCCCGCAGTGCGAAAGATAGGCAACCTGCGTGGGGTTTAAACTTGTGGCCCCCGGCACGGCATCTGCCGCGCGTGCCACCCCGCCTGCCAAAACCAGTGTTGCACACGCTGCAACAGCAGGCACGGCAAGGCGGAAAACAGCACGCAACATAATCAGGAAGCTTTCCCGATCACCGCAGCCGTGGAGCAGTTGTACATTTCAGACGTGCCCGTGCCAAAGCACCAGATAATGTCATTATTAGCCATGGGGCGGTAGGAAGGCTGATCTCCATCCGTGTTCAGGCAGGTCACCTCGTTACAGGAATCCTGGCCACAGCAATCACGATACGCAATCATGTAGGAATTGCCATCCTGCGGGTTGTAGCAGCTACCAATCCATGATGTGGGAGAAGGCGCTGTGCCCGGCGGGCAGCTATGAACGCCACCCCCACAGGTGGAGCACAAATTGCCATCAATAGCGCAATAACGCCAGTAATCGCACGCATTGGCATCTTTAGCCTGCGCTTTGGCGCCAAATGGCGTTGTAGCCTTGGCCACGGCCTTGGCGGCAGAGGAAGAAGCCGCATTGGCGCGGCTTACCGGCAGCAGCGGAAACAGCGGCACGGCAGCGGCCACGCCGCCCAGCTTTGCCACCACGCCACGGCGGGATGTTTTGCCCGCAAAACGGCGGAGCAGAGATTCGGTCAACCGGTCAAACAGGGTGCCCTGTTCTGCGGAGTTCTTGTTTTCAGACGGCAGCATGAGACATTGCTCCTGTATCGGTCAGACCCTGCGGGGGTGTGGCGGTAACGTTGCCAAGCAACCCTTCGATCTGACGCCGGGTATTCACGAGGTCTTTGGCCAGAATGGTGCCGCGTTCATCAAGCAGCACCATGGCTGGCATACGGTTAATTTGCAGCACAAGGGCCAGCTCCACACCGGTTATCAGGGGAACACCCTGCATTTCCGGGCGGGCAGCCACCATGCTTTTCAGTTCAGGTTCGGGGCCATCGCCCACAAAAATAAGGTCTAACCCACGTTCGGCAGCCACCTGCCGTGCAATGGGGATAACGCGCTTACACACCGGGCATTCCGCCGCCACAAACAGCAAAAGCTGCTTGGCGCCTGCGGGCAGGGTATCGCCCACCACAAAAGGCTGGCCCTGTAGCGTATGCAAAACCAGACGCGGCACAATCTGCCCCACATCCAGCCCCGGCTTGGCTTCCTGATTCCCCAATGGTGCAAGGCGTTCGTGCAGCACGCCAATCTGGCGGGCCAAGGCCACCAGCATAACAGCAAGCCCAAGGGCCAGAACCGTAAGCAGCCCCTGCCAGATGTACAAAAACAGCATCATGCTTCCTGCCCTCCGCCAGATCCGGGTACGCGTTCTGGCGGCAAGGCCACCAGTGCCAACCACACCAGATACAGCGCCACACCCGCCATAACGCCCTGCCCCCATACAAAGGCAGAAACGCCAGAGGCAAAGCACGGGGCCAGCGCCAGCGGCACGCACAACACGGTGCGGGCTACCAGCTTCCATGACAAAGTTTCGGACACCAAACCGGGCGTGCACCCGCAAGACAGGCTGGTGCGCCCACGGGCAACGTTTATGCCCATAGCCAGTGCAAACACCACCAGCATGGCCGCAGCAGCCAAACCGCCAAGCCCGGCGGCAAAGCCGGAAAACAGCGCCAGACCAGCCAGAACCTCTGCCCCAGCCAAGCCCCACGCCACACCTTCGTATGACCAAGAGGGCAAAAGCCGGTAAGAGGCCAGCGTGCCTAAAAACGCATCATGCCCACGCAGTTTGGAAACACCAGCCACCAAAAACATGGTGCCAATGCCCCCTGCGCACAGGGCCGCAAGCGGGGCTGTTTCAGCCAGCAGGCTCATCCTTCACCCGGCGCAACCGTAAAGATAAGGGATGTGCCAAGGGCCTTTATGGTGCGCAGGGGCTTGCCTGTAAGCGCATCAGAAACAAAGAAATCACCATTATCTTCATTGGCAGTGAACATCAGCGGGTGTGCGTCCTGCGTAACACCTACAAGGTTGCTGGCCACTTTAAGCGGATAGCGGCGGATGCGCTTGTGGGTTTGCGTATCAAACACCCACACTTCCGTGCCGTTATCCTTATGTGTCCAGAACGTGCCTTTGTGCATCAGCACATACATTTGGTGAGATGCCTTGTGCAGTGCGGCAATCTGCCAGCCACCGGGCCGCCATGTTACTTCAAACGGCTTGGAGGAATCGGGGGCGGCTTTCATTCCCGCGCCTTCCTGCAAGGACCACGGTTTTTCTACCGTGCTGTTTTCCCCCATTTTAGTGGGGTACACCATGCCGCTGTAGCTGAGGAAGTAAGCCGTGCCATCTGCCGCAACAGTGGGGCTTTGTTCAAAAATACCGTCCTTATCGGGTTCAAAGAACGGTGCGGTGTGCGTCATGCCCACTTTGCCATCTGCCCCAAGGCTAACATTGGCCAGCGTGCCATCTGCACATAGGGAGGAAAAGCCAGCGTTGCCCCACGGATACACCAGCGCACAACCGGGAATTTCTACCGTTTGCGTCACCTTATGGGCAGCGTTGTCCACCACTTCCACGGCGTTGCTGGGGCTCATCTGATACACGTAGGAACGAGAGCCATCGGCATTCAGCGCGAAGTCGTTCTTTTTAGGCGTAACCAGTGCGCGGGCGGGCAGTTTTTCATCAGATGTGATCTTAAGCGTGTTGGCATCATATTCAGCCAGCAGATCGTTCCGTGCGCCACGATTGCCGCGTTCCCATGTGGTTTCTGCCACATAAATACGTTTGGCATCGGGCGTAAGCGCCATGTTGGCGTTATAGGCGGCCTGCACCATGCCCAGCAGTTTGCCGGAATCGGCATCCACTACATAAACGCGGCCATCCTTGTTGTGGGTGTAAACCGCATCTTCCACCAAAATGGTGTGGGGGGAATAAGCTGGCAGGGTAATAACGTCACTCTGCTCGGTCTGTAATACGGGTTCCGCTGCCTTGGCGGCGGTTCCTCCCATGGTCAGAATGGCTGCACTGCCCAAAAGAGCGCGCAGCAGAGAGGGACGGACTTTTTGAAGAGACATGCGAACTGTTTCTCTCGATACCGGAATGTTTCGGTATCATAGCGTTTCTCATTTCGCCTGCAAGACAAAACATGTGCTTTAAGGTGGCATTGTTGTTTTGTTACAACGGCTGTATTTTATTAAATATCAATCCATTACAATTGATCATGCTTTTATGAACTGGCCTTTGGCCCTTTATACAAAACAGACTCCGAGGCACAGAGGCGTTGCCGTAACCAGCGCGCAGCCGCGCCTTGCGGCCGTTTGTGATGCCACACCACAGCCAACGGCACGGGCCTATCTCCGGCATCAAACGCCAAGGGGGGCGTAACAATATCTGGTGCTGCGGGAGAGGCCGCTAAAATATGATCTGAAATAAATGACCAACCGATATTGTGCTTCACCAGCTCCAGAATGACCCAGTGGCTTTCTACCCACCACACCTCGCCCGCTACGCGCAGGTGTTGGCGTTCGCGCTCCTGCCCACGGGCGGCCACCATGATCTGCCGATACCGTTTAAGATCTTCCCACGCTATGGGGCCGCATGCTGCCAATGGGTGGTTGCGCCCACATACCAGTTTAAGCGGCACCCGCCCGATGGTGCGAAACGCCAGATCTGGCGGCATACGTGTTTGCTGCCACATAACCCCCAGATGCGCGGCCCCTTCCTGCACAAGCTGGCCAACATCCTCCATGAGCGGGAAAAGGATTTCCATTTCCACATAGGGGAAGTGTTCGGCAAATTCGGCAAAAACCGGGCCCAGAGCGTATTCGGGGTACAATTCATCTATTGCCACAACCAGCCGGTTTTCGACCTGATTTTCTAAAGATCGGGCCACGCCTATCAGGTGCTCGCGCCGGTCTAACACCACGCGGGCCTCACGCAGCAGGCGTTCACCTTCTGGTGTCAATACAGGTGTGCGCCCGGTGCGTAGGAATAATTCCAGCCCCAGATCCACCTCCAGATTGGCCACATGCGTACTGATAGCAGATTGCGCACGCCCCAAACGGCGGGCTGCTGCGGAAAACGAGCCCGCATCTGCTGTGGCAACAAAGGCTTCAAGCTGTTCGAGCGAGACATTCATCCATCTGTTTTCCTGATGGTTCTTATCTTTCCTTTAGCCGTGATGACGATAGATTGCGCCGCATGTCAACGCAAACATTCAGTTCCCTTCAGGCCGCTCCGGCCTCCTCTGCCATGGCAGATCATCATGCTGCACAAAATGCCCCTGCTGTGGGCACGCGCGGCACAGCAGACCGTGTGCGCCACGTATTGCTGTTTGAGCTTATTGCACTGGCCATTGTTATCCCCACCGGCAGCACGCTGTTTGGGCTGCACGAATCCTCTATGGGGATGATCGGCATAGGTAGCGCCATAACCGCTACAATATGGAACTATCTTTACAACGTGGTTTTTGACCGGGTGATGGCGCGGCTTTATGCCACCACCCACAAAACCGTGGGCGTGCGTGTTGTGCATACGCTGCTGTTTGAAGCCGGGTTGCAGGTTGTGCTGCTGCCCGCCATTGCCTGGTACCTACATGAAAGTGTGCTCACGGCGTTTTCGCTCAGCATGTCTATTGCCGTGTTTTATCTGGTTTACGCTTTTGTGTTTAACATGGTGTATGATCGGATATTCCCTGTTCCGGCAAATCACCCCGCAACCGGCAAGGCCAACGGGTAAAAAATCCCTTTACAGAGCTGAAGATACCCTACCCTCCCCATTGCAAAACGCCATATTTACGTAAGAAAAACCTACTGGCTTTGCATTGGGAGAGAGTAGGAAAGATAACTCAACCGGCGTTTTTCCAAACGATCCAACGCGATACTATCCAGAATAAGCCCACAAACGAGGGAAAGAGCCGACAGAAGCTCGAACCCTGTTGCCAAAAGCGCTGTTGGCAAGCGCGGCACATAACCGGTTTTAATAAATTCCAGCACAACCGGGATACCCAGCGTCATGCCCAACATAAAAAAGAGAAGAGAAAAAACACCAAAAAACAGCAAAGGCCGTTCGCACCGCACAAGGCTGATTATTGTAAATAATATACGCACACCATCGCGATATGTATTGAGTTTGGAAGTAGAGCCTTCCGGGCGCTCAATATAAGCTGTTTCCACTTCCCCTACAGGCATACACAATTTAAGAGCGTGTACCGTAAACTCGGTTTCGGTTTCAAACCCGCTTGAAAGGGCGGGAAAGGATTTTACAAACCGATTGGAAAAAACACGGTACCCGGACAGCATATCCTTAACGCCCTGCCCGAACATAACCCGCACCAGATTTGTAAGCACCCTATTACCCAGAATGTGCCCGAAGCGATAAGCCGCCTGTCTGTCTGAAACACGTAACCCCGTTACCATATCCAGAGATTGATCATAGGCCAGTTGCACCATCTGGGATGCAGCCGCAGCTTCATACGTGGCGTCACCATCTACCAGCACATAAAAATCGGCATTGATATCAGCAAACATTCTGCGGATAACATTGCCTTTGCCCTGCCGCCTTTCCTGACGGACAACAGCACCGTGCTGCCGCGCTATGGCGACAGTGTTATCCTTTGAATTGTTATCGTAAACGTAAATCCGGGCATCTGGGAGAGCAGCCTGAAATTCGCTGATAACCTGCCCGATCGTGACTTCCTCATTATAACAGGGGATAAGCACAGCAATGCGCAGTTTTTGACCCTGAGCTTCTGATTGGGGAAAAAAATCTGACTGCACAGACATTTATATCAAAACCCTCAAGACCAATCATACACATGCAGTGCTATATAGCATGTAAAGAGTATGCAAAGGCGTCATGTTTTTGCATAATTTCATAACCAAGACAAATATCAGGCTTCTGCTGCCGTTTTACGCGGTTTGCAGGCCATCATACCCACCACTGCGCTGCCCACGAGACCTACTGTAAAAAGTATAAAAATAAGCCGTACATGCTGCGGAGCATAGTCATACGCAATATCAAAATGCCCGGTGCCCAAACGGATGCTTTGCTGTACCTGATCTGCCGCCGGAACCAACTGCACTGGTCTGCCATTTACAACCGCAGTCCAGCCTTCGTCATAAAATTCGTTACGGAAAAGATTTCCCGGTTTGTCACATTCCGCATGGACGTGCGTGTAGTCTTTAAAAGTAACAACACAATTATCTGCATGATAATAAGGCGTTGTGCCCGAAAGATCCTCAATAACAACATGGCCGTTATTAAGGAGTTGCCGGGTATTGAAGCTTCTGGGCAGATCAAGATCCAATGTCAGTAACGGCATCGGCTTACCGCCCTCTCCCGGCCACAGGGCTATCGCTGCGGGTTGGGCTGGTGCATCGCTCCAAATGGAATATGTCAGTTGGGTTTGGTTTGCTTCAATCGTAAGTGGGGTAGACAAGTTCAACCATGTAACAAGGTTATCGGCAGCATATTCAAGCTTTCCATCAGCTATCGTGCAGTTTTCTTTGCTGCATAATTTGATATGCCACACACCTTTTGCAGCCCCATTGTATGTTCCCAAACCTGTACCAACACGCCGTAACGTTGCGCCCGCAAGTTCAGGATGAGAAAAAACGCCCGAAACCGGAGTGCCACCAAGGTTTTGATAACTGTTGGCCTGTGCAGGAATGCGCGTGCCGATCCGATCATGCCAGAATTGCAGATTTGCCGGATACATGATGACCCCGGTATTATGTTGCTGCAACCAGGCAAGCCCATCCTGAAAAGACACAGAAGGCGCCTGCCACCCTGCATAAGTCAGACCTTCGGTATCTCCGCTACAAAACTTTCCCAACCCAATGGAAAAGAACGCTGTATGATCATAATGAGGGCATACGTGCTGATCCATCTGCGCGGCAAAACGCTCTGGCAAAGGCAGAAAATTGTAGTTTATGGTGGGAATACCAAAAAACGCACCATAATTGGGCGGAAACACGCCAAAACTTACAAGACGTTTTTGCGTGGTGAGCTGTTTGAGCAAGGATAGAGCATCTGTATCCGCCGGTGCCGGACGCACGCCTGTTAAGGTGGGTATAAAAAACAACACCGCTGCATTTACGACAAGTGCTGCAACCACAGTATGTTTACGCTTACCAAGTAATGAAACACTTAATACCGTAAGCACAAGGGTTGCCCATAGCAAAGATAAACCCAGATACCATTTGTACCCAGGGTGATTATAAAAATCCATAATATGTGGGCGCGCTTTAAAAAGACATATAACGCTGCCAACAAGGGTGCCAGCCAAAGCAAACTTTATGGATTTACGGCCCGAATGTTGGTTTGATGTATTCAAATCATCAAGCAGCATGCAAGACAGTAACGTAAGAGCAAACCACCATCCCGGTGCAATATAGACGTAAAACATTGTCTGCTTGATACCGGGAATAACGTCTATAAGACGGCTGACAGGTATAAACCCTACAGCTTTTAACCCCGAAAGAAGCAAATAGCCCCCCAGCACAAAGCGCAACCCACGGAAAGAAGTCCCGCGTGAGAAAGCCATGAACAATCCTGCACAGCCCGCAAAAATCAGCGCGATGTCACAATATCCTCCGGTGTGCCACCAAACATCAACGGCTACGGAACCTCCTCCGGCAGAAAGTGCATATAATGGTGGGCCAAAAAGATACGGAAACAGGGTTTGCGCAGGGTTTGCCGCCAACATATGCGCATCATGATAATTGGTGTTCTGGCCCAGAAAACCAATGCGCAACAGGCTAAGAAAAGGTACAACCGCAGGAGCACTTAAAAACAGCCCCAGTATGCCGCCAACCCCAATAGGCAACGCACCTTGCAACCATTTGCCACGCAAGGTGCATACCCGCCATATTGCAATGCACAGTACTAGCAGGCCGCTCATAAACGCTGTTTCGGGAAAACCGGCGTAAAGAGAACCCGCAATGGCCAGTGCTGTTATAAAACAGCCGCCAAGCCGGGTTTTAAGGTCTGGCTGACAACTCCGCCACACACCCCATGCCAGCAGCGGCAGAAAGGGGAGCGGCATGATGGGCCCATGCGCAAACCAAGCAAGTGTTCCGCTCAGTTCAATCAATATGGCACCCGTAAGAGCCGTAAGCCGGGAAAGGCGCATTTCATACAAAAAACCCAGCATGAACAGGCCGGACATAATCTGCATTGCAATTTTTAAATAAAGAACACCGTTTGCAAAGATCAGCAGGAGAACAAACGGGAAAAACAATGCAGAATTTTGCATTTCTGCCGCAAGAGGCAACCCCATGCCAGAAAAACGCTCCCACCACGGAATATGGCCAGACAACCATTGCCGCGCGGCTTCATGCCCAAGCGCTTGCGTTGTTGCGCCAGCATTTGGATCAACCCAGCCAGGGCTTCCATCCAGAATTGCGGAATGCTCTCCTCCGAAATTCAGGTAAATCTGTAACGGATCTGAAGATAAGATGTTCAACAGACCCAGAAAATGAATAAAGATCGGAATTGCGATAATGATTGCAATGGAATAGCTGGCACGAATATTCATGAATATACCCGGTTTTTATAAATTATAGAAAATTACAAATCATACGTTTTCATGCAAATGGTGCATCTGCATGGTATTCACCAATACCTGTAGGAAAGAGCCTGACACACAGCCGCATAACAGCAGACCATAAACGCCACAACAAAACAGTTTGCAAAAATATTTGCTATGACATCATGTTTTTTTGAATGCTGAATATCTTCAGACATTTCATACTGCTTCCACAAAAAGGGATAAAGTGTACCCAGCATAACAATGGGCAAAAAATATCTTCCCTGCACGCCATCAACAATATTTTTCCCTACAGGTGTCCATGTCACATACAATGCCATAAAGATACCTGCGACCGCAGCTAACATGATCAGCACCAAACCACACACTCGCACGGCTGCTTTCTCTCGGGTTTTCAGAGACCTCATGCACAAAAAAGGGAGAACAAAAGTGCAGCCCAGCAAAATAGTGGCAAATCTGTACATTCCAGAAGAAAGCGGCAAATCCAGCCAGCCAAGCACGCCAATAGCCTGATTAACCAGATAGTTCCCGTATGTTTCCAAACTGTTAAAAATACTTTCTACCAGCAGGATGGGGTGCTCGCGTATGAAAGAAAGCTGCCCAGCCGCAGAAGCGCCTTGCGGTGCAAGTTCTGTCAGAACCGGGCGGATTCCACATTCAACCCAGATAGAAAAAACACCCACACTCATGGCACATGATGTGATAACATATTTAACATTATCCCTGTTCATAAAGAGGACAGGCACACATGCCATAACAAGATAAG
Source organism: Acetobacter sp. DmW_125128 (assembly GCF_008704325.1). Lineage (NCBI taxonomy): Bacteria > Pseudomonadati > Pseudomonadota > Alphaproteobacteria > Acetobacterales > Acetobacteraceae > Acetobacter > Acetobacter sp. DmW_125128. The sequence goes on from NZ_VHOP01000038.1 coordinate 28,685, forward strand.
GTGCCTTGGCGGCGGCCACGCATCCAAAAGCCAGCCCCCCCAAACAGGCCAGAATGTATTTTTGCCAAACAGCGCTTTGCCGTAATCCATTCAACGTGCATGCAATACCCAGCGCCGCAAGTGCCAGCACCATGCCATCCTGCGAACAGGAACTCATAAGGCTTATGCTCATGGGCAGCGCCAAAATAACCAGCAGAAAAATGCCTGTCTGTGGCATCAAATAAAGTGCCAGCACACTTACTGCCATATCTGCAAGCAGATTACCTACACGGGCAAGGTAAAACGTACCCAGCAAACTTGAATGTAAAAAGCGTGCCCACCACACCCCTCCTACGGCCCCTATATAGGAGGTAGGCGGATAAATAACGGTGTTGGACAACCCAACAGAAACCTTGTTGCCAGACCAAGGCACGGCCATGGCCTGAGCTAGCATTTCCGGTGTAACCTTGCTTTGATGTGAAAGAGCCAGCTTATCAAAAATACCCTCAAGCACGGGCACGGACTGCGAAAGCATGGTGCCGCTTGCTAGACGAGAATATTTGACGCCAACCAGCTCATTATCCGCAATTTCCAAAACCCGCATAAAATGGGCAGGCTCATCCGCCACCTGAAAAGGCGGCGTTAAAATAACGCAAAACATTCCAGTAATCAGTGCAAAAAAAACATAAAAACAGCGCAGCACTTTACGACTTGTAAATATTTCAACGAGATAGGTGCCATTTGCCTCCAAAAAATTTTTAATCACAAATAAACATCCCCAATGAAAACTTCAAAAATATAGTCTGCCCACCCTATATCATTTTGTAGATTCTATTTCGATCATGTTCTCTTACATACTGTTGGGCGCACCATCTGGCCGCCTCCTGCATTAAAACAAGGCAAACAACAGAGCTGAGCTTCCTAAATTTTAGCCTATGGACGCATTTTCCTCTCGGAGAGTTGCAACTCTTTTGCAAAAAAGAATTGCGATTCATTCTTACTTGTGATGAAGTCTCTCCAGAATCGATCAACCACCACAAAGGTGCTGCGTATGGTTGTCTGCTCTTGCAATCGTCTCACTCACAAAGACGTTGAAGCCGCTGTGGCAGACGGGGCAACCCGCCCGCGTGACATTTATGCCGCGCGCAACTGCAAGGCTCAGTGCGGGAACTGCGTAAAAGGCGTTGTCTGCCTGCTGCGTGAGGCCCGGCTAAAACACATGAAAAAAGCCGAAGTTCCAGCCCACATGGTGCCTGCTGCTGCTGGCGTGGCGCTATCTGCCTAAGCGCGGGGCTGCTGCTTTATGTTGTGCTTGCGCCCCGGTTTGGGTTCTGGCACCGCTTAAAGAATGAAACACCGTATTCTGGTTATGGGTGCTGGCGCATGGGGTACTGCGCTGGCCCTACATATGGCCCGCACTGGGGCACAGGTTTATTTATGGGCGCGTAACCCCGCCCGCTTGCCCTCTGGCGCTATGCCGCGTTTGCCAGATTTTCCGTTACCAGATTCCATCACCGTTTCCTCTGCGCCGCCCCCGGCAGATGTGGCGTGTGCGCTTATGGTTATTCCCACCCAGCATATGGCCTCTGTTCTGCCATTGGTGCCTGTAGGCGTGCCTGCTGTGCTATGCTGCAAGGGCATAGAACGCAGCACACTGGCTTTTCCGCTGGATGTGCTGCATCGGTTGCGGCCAGATGTGCCGGGGGCTGTGCTTTCTGGCCCCAATTTTGCGCGTGAGGTTGCAGCCAATTTACCTGCGGCATCTGTTGTGGCCTCGGCCAATATGGAGCTGGCGCGTAAATTGGTGGATCTGCTCTCTACCCCGCGCCTGCGCCTGTATGCCAGCGCAGATATTACCGGCGTGCAGCTTGGCGGCGCGGCTAAAAACGTTATTGCCGTGGCCGCAGGCATTACCATTGGCGCTGGGTTGGGAGAAAACGCCCGCGCGGCCCTGATAACCCGTGGATTGGCAGAAATAACCCGCCTTGGCGTAGCCTTGGGGGCACAACCCGCCACACTGGCTGGCCTTGCCGGGTTGGGAGACCTATTGCTGACCTGCACGGGCGAGGCATCGCGCAATTATCAGATGGGCTTGGCTTTGGGCCGAGGGAATGCGGCCCAAAGCGCGTTGGCCACCCTGCCCGGCGTGGCAGAGGGGGTAACCACAGCAGATGCCCTTCTGGCATTGGCCCGCCACCACAAGGTAGATGTGCCCATTACCGCCTGCATTGCCGCTTTTCTGGAAGGCAAGATCACGCTGCCACAAGCGCAGGAACAACTTTTAACCCGCCCCCTGCGCACGGAACTTGATACCCCTTAAACGCGTTGCTTCCTGACATTCACATGAATGTGAGAATTGTGATCTTTCCATGTCAGGCCTTGCACCATGCCTATATGGCACCATGTGTAAAAGCAGCACTTGGCAGGCACCACTGGTGGTGTTGCCAAAAAGTGAAAACAGGAGGTTCGTTCAAACCATGAGCACAGCCACAGCAAAAGAAGCCCATATCAAGGAATATCTTGGCACGCCAACAGACCTGAAGGCCGATAAGGTAAAGGCCGTAGCAGGTGGTTTGTCCGAAGTTCTGGCCGATGTGTTTGCCCTGTATATTAAAACCAAGAACTTTCATTGGCATATGAGCGGCCGCCACTTTCGGGATTACCACCTGCTTTTGGATGAACAAAGCCAGCAGATTTTTGCCATGACAGACCCCATGGCCGAACGCGCCCGCAAGATTGGCGGCACCACGCTGCATTCTGTAGGGGAAATTGCCCGCAAAACCAAGATTTCTGATAACGATGCCCTCTACGTAACACCCGAAGACATGCTCTCAGAACTGCGGGAAGATAACCTTACACTCACCAAACGCCTGCGCGCTGTGCATGCTATTGCATCCGATGCCGGGGATGTAGCCACAACCAGCCTGATTGAAAACTGGATTGATGAAACCGAACGCCGCACGTGGTTCCTGTTTGAAAGCACGCGCCCGGTTTTTGGGCATAACGAATAAATATGAACGCAAGCATCTAAAAGTTTTCAAAAAGATCTTTCTGAAAAGCGGCCCATATTTGGGCCGCTTTTTATACTGTACAATATTAGAAACAAATAAATTGCATAACATTTATTAAATTTGTAAATTAATATCATATAATTCATTGTTATATCAGTGATTTTTAGAAAAACATTCCTGTATCACAGCATTTACATATCGAATATTCAGATGAATATGAAATATAAATTATTAAAAATCGTTCTTATTCGAAGTAAATATTTTTCTATTTCCTGTTTTGATAATATTTTCATAACTTTGTTGTTTAGAGAATATTAATGTATTTTTGGAAGAATATTAAATATTTCTTATCCAAATTGTGGATTTGAAGCCAACTGCATATTCAAGGCTCAAGAACATGGCAGATGATGTAACAACCGTTTCCACCAATACAAGTTGGACAAACTACAACGGCGGCGGCACGCAATCCACTGATACCCCACCAGATAACGCGACAGCCGGTTTGGGCACAGGCCCAACGCTGAACGTAACCAATGGTGCGTTGCTTGAAATTTCAGGCTACCTCAACCTCAATGCGGCAACCATTAATATTACAGATGGCGCCACTGTTTCTGTTGTGCCTGCTCTTATTGGTGGAGATCTCAGCAACGCGGCTGGGGGCACCATTAATATTGATGGCGGCACACTTACCGTAAGCAATGAATTCAACGGTAATCAGGCCGTTTACAATATTACCAACGGCACATTATCCGTTGGTAATGATTTTAACGGCAACCAGGCTGTTTACAATATTTACAAAGGTGGCGTGCTAGATGCAGGCACCAATTATTCCAACATCAATGCTGGACGCTTTAATATTGAAGGCGGCACGGTTATATTCTCTGGCATTGCCAATATTGATGGCGGCAACAAAGTTGATTTCCACAACATCCCCGGTGGGCAACTTGTTATTGGCAGCACATCTTTAAGCGATCTTTCAGGAGATTCCCTGAATGTCGAAAACTTTGTATATGGAGACCAGATCAAGATTGCCTCCAGCACATCTTATAGTGATGATGCGCTGTCCACTGCCGTAAGTGGGGATGATCTGCTTATCCAGTCCACCGTTGATGGTAAAACCACCACGGTTGTAACCATTAAAGGGTATGCAACATCTTCCGCCGCCAATGTAGAGCCCGCCCCCACCGTAACCTACAGCGATGGCTACATTCTGTTTGGTGAACAGAGTGATACAGGCGCATGTTTTCTGGCAGGCAGCATGGTGCGCACCCCGCAGGGTGATGTGGCAGTGGAAGACATTCAGGCAGGTACAGATATTTTTGTATATGACTGGAAAAACAACACAGAAACCACACAGCAGGTTATCTGGGCTGGGCAGGCCTTTACTGTTGTAACCCCCAGCCTGCCGGATGATGAAGCCGGATACCCCGTACGCATTCTAAAAAATGCTTTGGCAGATGGCGTACCTAACAAGGATATGCTGGTAACGGCAGAACATTGCCTGTTCTTTAACGGGCAGTTTGTGCCTGCGCGTATGCTGGTAAATGGCGCTTCCATTTTTTACGATAAATCCATCACGTCTTATCCATATTACCATATAGAAACAGCAGACCATGCCGTAATCTCGGTAGATGGTGTGCTCACAGAAAGCTATCTGGATACAGGCAATCGCCGTAGCTTCCGCCAAAATGGCACGGTTGTGCAGTTACATAGCAAAACGCGCACATGGGCAGAAGATGCCGCCGCCCCATTATGTGTGAATGTTGATTTTGTAAAACCGCTTTTTGATAAATTCAAAAATCGCGCAAGCCATGTAGCAGGCAGCCAGACACCAGCCGCACCCGCCACCTTAACAGCAGACCCCAACCTGCACCTTGTTACGCAAACAGGGGCTGTTATCCGGCCAGTACGCTGTGCCAACCAGCATTACAGCTTTATACTGCCGCCGGGCACGCAGTCTGTTCAGATTGTTTCCCGCGCAAGCCGCCCGGCTGATGTGGTTGGGCCTTTTGTGGATGATCGGCGCCTGTTGGGTGTTGCTGTGGCTGATATTCAACTTGTAACAGCCCGTAAGCGTGCAACCCCCATTACAGCGCACCTTCAGCCTCACAAACCGGCTGGCTGGCATAATATGGGGTGGGCCGAATGTGCATGGACAAACGGCAACGCCACCCTGCCGCTAGATACACAAACAGACCGTAACGAAATTGCCATGCTGTCCATTACCCTACAGGCAACGGGTGTTTACCCGCTTGTAGAAGACGTGCAGCCAAACGCGCAGATACGTTCTGCCTGATAGGTTCTCAAACCTTTCAGCTATCATAAAAGAGGCCCTGCTTTTACAAACAGGGCCTCTTTTTATTTTGTAATTTTTCTAGAACTGCACAGTTGGGATAGGTGTTTTCTGTGCCACCCACATATCAGGCGGGATTTAAAAAATGCTCTGCCTGCATGATATAATAGGGTTTTGGCTAAACACGTTATTCCCCTTTACTGTTCAGCCCTTTTTCCTGCCGGTAGCGGTCATAATACTCACCAGCCATGCGGCGCAGGGCGGCCCCAATGGCAGCGTATTGATACTCGTTCAGGTTGGCCAGCGAGGCACGGGCCGAGGGGCGTTTTACGGCAAAGCCATCACCTGGCAGCAGCACAACGCCTGTTTCCTCTGCAATACGGAACAGGATTGTCTGATAATCCATACGTGTCATCAACCAGCGGGCAAAGCGGGTGCCGTAAAGCTGTGTCACCACATTTACCAAATCTATCAGCGTGTAATAATGCGTGCTGCCAGCATCATCCGGGGCTTTTACGCCCAGATCTCGATACAAGGCCAGTTCGCGCCGGTGCAGCAAACGCTTAAGGGCGTTTTTATACGCATCCCGCCCATCTATTAACGCAAACAGGGCAAACAGCACCATTTGCACCTGCTGCGGGGTAGAAAGCCCTGCTGTATGGTTAAGGGCCACGGTGCGGCTATCTGCCACCAGCCTATCCAAAAACTTCAGGCCGCGCACATCTGGCGTAAGCGAGGCATAGCGTTTATCCAGCTCAACCTTTTCGGCTTCTGGCAGCGCCGCCAGTGCCTCATCCAGCACGTTTTGTTCGTGCATGGCAATCACACCCAGACGCCAACCCGTAGAACCGAAATATTTGGAGAAGGAATACACCAAAATAGTATTATGCGGGCAGATGGCATAAATAGAGCGGAAATCATCTGCAAACGTGCCGTACACATCATCTGTTACGATAATGAGGTCTGGCCGTTTTTTAACAATCTCGGCAATGCGGGCCAGCCCTTCATCACTTATCCGCACAGATGGGGGATTGCTGGGGTTAACCACCAGAAAGATCTTAACAGATGGATCAAGCAGTTTATCCAGCTCTTCATCCGGGTATTGCCAGCCTTGTTCCGGGCAGGCGTTAATGGCCACTTCCTGCAACTGGTAATCACGCAGTTCGGGAATTTCTACATACGGAGTAAACACCGGCATGCCGATGGCCGCTTTATCACCCGGATTGATCAGCCCGTTTTCACGTAGCGATGCAAAAATATAGCTAATGGCCGCCGTGCCACCTTCCAGCGCAAACAGGTTTGTTGTGCTTTCTGGCATGGTGCCGCCTGCCATTTCGTGCAGCAGGTAATGGCGTACCACTTTTTCCGTATAACGCAGCATGCGCGGCGGTGTGGGGTAATCACAGCCTAAAATACCGGATGTAATTTCCAGCAAAAATTCATCTGCGGGCAGGCCAAGCTGGTCGCGCACATAAGATACGGCACGGCGCAAAAAGGAAATACCCGGCACGTTCTGGTTATCTGCCAAAAATGCCTCAAACCGTGCCTCTATGCCCTCACGCCGGGGCACACCGCCTACGCCTTCTGCCATGTAGGAAAAGGTTAAAGCAGAATCTGCCGCGGCAAACATGCCAAGCTGAAAAAACCCTTGCCGGGGCAATGTTGCCAGAAAATTGGGGTTGCCACGCCCGGCATCCAACATGGCGCGCTGGGCACGACCAGAGGCCAGCTTTATAAGCTCATCTTTCAGTTCAAATGGGCTGAGATGACGAAATTTTTGATACGCATCTGGCGTGGTAGACATGCGGGGTTTCCTTCCTGCGGAACTTCTTGCCATCATCAGCTTGCATGTCCTGTTCTATTATGACCAGTGGGAAAGTGTAAAAAAACAGCGGTTTGGCCCCTTGCATGAGGTGCAATTACACTTCCTCGTTCGGGGGGAGAGGTGCGGAAAGGCGGCTGGCTACAGCCAGAAGCACCGCCGTAATGGGGGAGGCAAAAATAAAACCCCACATACCCAAAAACGCACCAAAAATTGTTTGCGAAAGAATGGTGAGCGCAGGCGGCATCCGCACCGCACGTTTTTGAATGAAGGGAGACATCACATACCCTTCAAACGTCTGGATAGCAGCATACAGGCCCGCCACCATCATGGCCTCACGCGGGCCAACGGAAAGTGCAATCAGCAACGCAGGCACGGCCCCAATAAACGTACCCAGATACGGCACAAAATTGGCCAGCCCCGCCACCAGCCCCAAAGGCAGCGCCAACGGCATGCCCAGCAGGGAAAGGCCGCTCCATGTCAGCATGCCCACAACCGTCATATCCAGCATCTGGCCCGCCACCCAAGCGGTTAGGGCGTGGCCGGTTGTAAGCAACACAGTGCGCATGGTGCTGCGATAGGCTACAGGCGTTATGCGCAAAATGCCGTTGGCATACAGGTGGGGTGAAAGCGCAAAATACACCCCGGCAATAATAATCACCACCATGGTGCCAACCGAACCAAAGGTGGATGTCAGCACGTTAGTCATGGAGCCAGCAAAATCCATGCCACCTTCTGAGCCTGCACGCCCATCTGGCACCATGTTGCCACCCAAAAAGCGCGGGAAGTGATCTAGCACCGCATGGCCCAGCGGGTTGCTGTCCAGCATGTTGTGCAGGGCATCACGCTCGCTGGTAAGGGCTTCATGCAAGTGCGAAAGCTGCACTGTCAGTTCCGGGCCGGACACATGCACCACAAGGGAAAGCGCGCCCACAAGCACCAGCACAAACAGCATGACAGAAAGCCACTGCGGAATATGCAACAGGCGGGAGATAATGCGGGCCGCAGCATGCAGCACCACCGCCACAAGAGCAGAGGCAAACACCACCATCACCACCGCGCCGCCAGAGCTTACAAACAGCCCGGCCGCCGTAACCGTTACCACCATAACGGCCAGCCGGTAAAAGCGGCGCACCGTGTTTTCCAGCTTGTGAACAGATGCTTCCAGCCCCGCAAACTGCGGCGCCTCAGGCACATGGGCCGTAGAAGCGGCTGGCGTTGGAGCGTGAGGGGGTGGGGCGCTGCTATCTGGCGGTTGCACGGCGTGTTTTCTCCTGCCTGCGGGGCGGAAGAACACAGGGCGCACTGCACCCTCTGCCAACCACCGGCATTTGTGCCGTTGTGCTGCAAAATGGCACCGCCCACACCCTTTTTTCTTGCAACGCAGGCTAAACGTGGCGGGCCACCCTGCCTGTTTTGCCTGTTAACGTGCCAGACATGCAAAAGGGCCACCCCACCGGGCAGCCCTTATGACAATGAGGCATATTTTTTAAAAACGATGCCTTATTTTTTGCGCGTGGCAGCAGAGGGCGGTACACCCAGCCAGCTTTCCATAACGGCCACGTTGCGCATGTTGGCCTTAAAGGCAATGTCCAGCAGATCACCCGCCACAGGCACCACATCCACGGCGGCTTCTATGGCAATATTGCTTATCATACGCAGCAGCAGTTTGGGGGGCAGGCCCATGCGCCATGCCTCCCACACCACATAAAAGGAAAGCAGGCCCATAACCGTGCTGCCACCGCCGGGCACCAGCCCCACAATGGCATCTGCCCCTACCCTTACGCGGGTGCCGGGCAGCCTAATGGCGGCATCCAGCAACCACGCAAAACGGCGCGCCCGTTTAAGGCGGCGCAATGCATCCGCAGAGGGCTGCCCGTGTGCAGACTGCCCACTTTGGAAAGAGGAAAACCCGGTATGAGCCAGAGCATGTGTTGTCATGCTCCCTCACGTAAGCAGCAGGCATGCTGCTTTCAAGAGGCCCAGCCGCTTGTATGATCCATAGCGGAGGCGCCTCCAGCAGAAGTTGCCCGTTGCGGATCTGGCCTAAAATCCAGCGCCAGACCATTCATGCAATAACGCTGGCCGGTGGGGGGTGGGCCATCAGGAAAAACATGGCCCAAATGCCCTTCGCACTGTGCGCAATGGGCCTCTGTGCGCACCATGCCGTGGCTGGTATCTTTGTGCGTGGCAACGGCGTGGGGTTCTGCCGCCCAAAAGGAAGGCCAGCCACTACCACTTTCATACTTGGTGTGAGAGCGGAACAGCAGCGCCCCACAGGCCGCGCAATGATACGCCCCCTCGCGCTTTTCATGATTCAGTGGGCTGGACCCGGGATACTCCGTTCCGTGGCCAAACAGAATCTGCTCCTGCTCTAGGGTAAGCGGGCCACGCGGGCCGCACCCACCGGCACCGCAGCTGCCTGACAAAGAATCTGACATGGCTAATCGCCTTTCCTGCCGTGTTTACAGTTGCATGTTACGGCACCAACAACGTGCATGGCTATAGTTTGGCACCTTCACACTCTAGCGACTGCCAAAGACAACGCCGCCACAAAATACAGCCTACCCCATTGCATGTACACATCTATACCGGCACCACATGGCGTATGGTTAATGCACTCTCCCCCGCCCCTGTTCTGGTTTTGCTACGAGATGATTACCGCGTGGCTGATAACCCAGCCCTGCACGCGGCCTGCGCAACGGGGCAGCCCGTGCTGTGCGCCTATGTGCAGGATGCCGCCTTGCAGGATGCCCCCACCACCCGCATTGCAGGTTGGGCGCAAGCCGCGTGTGCGCAACTGGCCACCAGTTTGCATAAACAGGGGCAGACTTTGTTAATGTTATCCGGCCCAACGCGGCTTTCTGTTCCCGCATTGGCGCAAGCCATAAATGCTACAGATGTGTTCTGGAACCGTCGGTATGATGCGCCGGGCATTGCGGCGGATACGGATGTGCATGCCAGCCTGAAAAAACAGGGGGTGACAGTACACTCCTGCACCGGCCGTTTGTTGTTTGAACCCTGGGCCATACGCACGCAGGCGGGCCAGCCATACCGTGTGTTTACCGCATGGTGGCGCGCCGCGCGGGATTTGCCAGAACCGCCGCCGCCACTGCCAGCACCAGACATGCGCGGTAAAAGTTATGTGCCTGCTCGCACCCTCAATTTGCCAGAAGGCGTGCGCCTTGGCCGCGTTGGCACGCAAATGCCCCCTACTCTGCCCGGCTGGACAAGCGGAGAACAATGCGCCCACACCAACCTGCACCGGTTTATAGAAAACGCGCTAGAAGATTATGAAACGCAGCGAGACAGAACCGATGCCACACATGGAACATCTCTGCTTTCACCTTATATTCGGGTGGGGCAGATTTCTGTGCGTCAGATCTGGCATGCCATCCGCCATGCTGCACACCTGCACCCACAACTGGCCACAGATGCCGAAAAGTTTTTGGCAGAACTAGGCTGGCGTGATTTTGCGTGGATGCAGATGTTCACCACACCAGACCTTGCCACCCGCAACCTGCGCGCCGAATTTAACCACATGCCGTGGCGCACGGATGCCACAGATCTGGCAGCATGGCAGCAGGGGCAAACGGGGTTCCCGCTGGTAGATGCCGGTATGCGCCAACTGGCCCGCACGGGCTGGATGCACAACCGCGTGCGCATGGTTGTGGCCTCCTTTTTAACCAAACATCTGCTGACAGACTGGCAGAAAGGAGAACGCTGGTTTTATGCACACCTGTTGGATGCAGATGCCGCCGTAAACGCCATGAACTGGCAATGGGGCGCTGGCACAGGCATTGATGCGGCACCGTGGTTCCGTATTTTTAACCCGGTGGGGCAATCTGAAAAATATGATCCATTAGGCCAATATATTCGTACATGGGTGCCAGAACTGGCGGCGCTGGATAACAAAACCATCCACACCCCTTGGAAAAGCGCGCAACGTTTAAATTACCCGCCCCCGATTGTAGACCTTAAGCTGGGCCGCCTACGTGCATTGGAATGTTGGAAAAACCTGCCCAAATAGCACGCGATCATTATAAAACAGGCCCCACCCCGGTAGAGGTAGAGCCTGTTATTGCCCTTAACTTTTGAAATCAGGCAGAAAAAACCTGTGCTTTTTGGTCTGCCTCATGCAGCAGGTAAGGCCCGGCGGCACGAATGGTCATGGACAGAAGGCCCATTTTACCTTTGGTAAAATCACCCATAGGCAGCACGGCGTTGCCGTTTGTCCATGCGCAATCTGTCCAATCGGTATCATGCCAGCCTTCGGGCTTTTCCGCCTGAAGATGCGCTGTAATGGTATGCAAGTTTTTGGCTGTGATAAAATGCACATCCGCCACAGCTACGCCCATCTGGCGCCTATCATCCACAAACGGCCCGATAACATCAGCCGGGCGGCTGGCGCGGGAGACAATGCGCACAGACTGCGTATGAGCTGGCAGCATAAAGCTGTAACGCTGGCCATCCTGCCGCACTGGCCGAATAATTGCCCCTGCCTGCGTAACCAGATGCAGGTTGGAATCTGTGACCATAACAGCCTGTTCTACTGGCACATGGCACCCAGTTACACTGTTTTCACGCGCTTCTAGCTTGTAGAACAGAGGTTCAACAAAAGCGCGATCCACACAAAGTGGAGCGCCGGCATCTTTTGTCCAGTTCCGCACAGCGCCGCGCAGGGTTGCCACCTTGCCTTCCTGACGGAAAGACGCACGGTTGCCCGTATCCAGATAGCTTTCTGTGAGCATACCATCCGCAGTGATAACCGAATGCTGTGCTGTTTCTACATGGTAGTAATCATAGGAGAGAATAGACTTATCGTAAAAAATGGATACACCATTTACCAACATCCGCACTGGCACAAACTTGCCATCAAAGAACAAGCAATGTTCTGCGGTAATCAGCATATCCTTGTAGGGCACGCCATCTGCAATGGCATCTTTAAGAATACGCACCGGGTAGCCTGCCTCATCATCCGGCAGGCCTGCGCGCACCACGGCATGCGCCTTGCCAACCCATACAACCGGACGCGTGATGTCTTTGTTGTTTTTCCAATCGAACGTAACAACCTGATCACCAATCTGGATATCTTCCACCGCAACATCCCCTTCGGAAGTGCGGATCATGCTGCCAGCAAGAAAGCAAACAACAGTAGTGGCATTCAGATAGGTTTTGCCATCTACGTTTGTAACCGTAAAAGTGGAGCCTTCATTAGCAGCAGGCAACTGAAAGGATGCTGTGCCCTGAATGGGCTGGCCATTATCTGTAAGGGTATACACACCATCTTTATACGTAACACCATCTGCAACTGTGCCATCCAGCACAATGGTATCGTTTACAGAAATGTTGGTGATATACTGAATAATAGTCAGGTTTGTACCAGCCCCGACTTCGATTGTTCCATTGCCGCCGGAAAATTGGATCTGCCCCGGCACGTTGGAAGAAACACCATCCAACAAAAGCGTGCCACCATTACCAACCACAACGGTGGAACCTGTTGCAATTTTATCTGAGTTATCAAGCGTTAATGATGCACCATCTGAAACGGTAACTGTTGCAGTGCTACCGGACGCTTCCCCAACATTCCAGCTAGTTGCTGTAACAACAGCATTATTAGTTATAGAAATAGTGCCTGTAGTTGCTTGAGTAGGATCAGAAAGCGGAACTGTTGGCGTGATGTAAGCAGTCCCGATAATACTGCCGCTTTCATTAATGCTGATAACGCCGTTGCTGTCTGGCTCGATAACCGACTGACTTCCGTTGGTCGGCTTAAAGATAATCGACTCAGCCATTTGTTGTACCCTTTTACATGGTTTGCCTGCGCCGATTACGCTTTGTTTGGAAAATATCATCCACTACCATATGGGGTGTGTTTGAAAAAAAATAATTATACCAAATGGTATATTGCGTTTGTATCGCATTAACTTATTGTGCGCGTGCCGTTGAGGGCAACCGTGTACTCTTTGAGTAAGTATTACTTAAAAATGGATATTCACAGACATGCTTTCAGAAATAATAAAAAATATATACGCAACTATTGACAATAGAAGTCTATGGAAAAAATCACTCGCCACTATTGCAGAATACTGTAACGGCAGCAATGAAGGTGGGGCAGCACTGGTTCCTTTAGACCCAGATTGTATTCAATGGCGTTATGGAAGCAGCAAAAACGAAGAATCTGACTTACTTTATTACTCTCAATGGAGCGGAAAATCTCCGCTAAGATCATACAAACCCCAAAGTATGCCCGGAGATTTTTGTTATATAGACGATAGTTTTCTAACAGATAAGGAGCTTGATCACTCTCCATTTTATCAGGAATATCTCAAAGATTTTGGCGTCCGCAGGCTACAGAATTGCCTTTTTGAAAATTTTCGCGGTAAAAAATTTCTTTTATCCATACAAAACCCAATCGACGCCCCAGCCGATACCCTTTCAACATCCAAAAAAAAGCTGATCACGCTTATTCCCCATATTATACAGGCTATAAATATAGGGGATAACTTCTATTATAACAAAAACACAAAAGATTGCTTTCAATGCCTTATCGACAATATGCCGTATGCTATTGCCATTTTTGATAAACAAAACAATATTTTATTTGCAAACCATAAGATGATAGATATGGAACAATATGGCATTTTTATTATAAACAATAAAATCAAAAACAAATATGAAGATTCTAAAATAAAAATAGAAAAATTGTTAAACTCTACTGAAAAGGATACATATGTTACGTTCTCAACAAAATCACAGAAAAAATTTATTGCGAAAATCGGCTTTTTCAACAACATTAAAAAAAACAATCAGGATATTTCTCTTCTTTTCCCAAAATTCCTTATTATTCATGATTGCCATATCAATAAGAATACAGAAAAAATACTTAAAAACTTCTTTCTTTCTCCTGCACAATCCAAAATTTCTTGCATGATTGCCAATGGGCTTCCTGTAAAGGAGATAGCTAAAACGCTTAATATTACTGAAGGCACAGCCAGACAAACTATTAAGGAGGCTTTTACTCGTCTGGATATTAACAGTCAGGTCAAGCTTGCTTCCTTCATAAAGGACATAGATTGTTTGCCATAATTATAGCCGCATAACATCAAACCCATACATAGCCAAACCGGACAGGCAGATATGGTGCCTGATAATTTCATCTCACGCCAAGGCAGCCCTTTTCTCCAGTTCCCACGCAAGAAATCATGCGCCTAAGCTGTTGATCTTTCATGGTGGCAAAACTACGCTGGCACTGTTTCTTCTTCCAAAATAGTTTTTAGCGTCGCCCTATCATGCCAAAACCCTTACGCCAGATATGACATTTGCCGATCTGCTGGTCATGCTGGCGTACCTTACAGCCCTGCCCCTTCTGGCGCTGGGGCTTGCTGGCCGCCAAACCTCCGCCACAGCATACCTTGAAGGGCATGGTGATCTGCCGTGGTGGGCACTCTGCCTTTCCCTTGTAGCAACAGAAACCTCTACCCTTACGCTTATCAGCGTGCCCGGCATTGCCTATGGCAGCGGCATGGTTTTTGTGGGGTTGGCCCTTGGGTATCTGATAGGCCGCGCCATTGTGGCCTGGAAGTTTCTGCCCCTTTATCAATCAGGCAAAATGCTCAGCGCGTATGATTGGCTGGGCCAGCGCTTTGGCGCTTCCATGCAGCGTATGGCGTCCTCTACATTTTTAATCACACGCTTGCTGGCGGAAGCTGTGCGTCTGTTTGCAGGCATGTTGCCTCTGGCGGCTATGTTGGATGCCGCACATATGGGCCTGCCCCATGCTGCATTGCTGGGCGGTATTATGCTGGTTACGCTGTTTTATACGCTGTGCGGTGGCCTGCGCGCTGTTGTGTGGTCAGACAGTATTCAGTTCGGGCTGTATCTGTTTGGCTCTGCCGCCTGCCTTGCCCTGCTGTGGCAGGTAGCCCCTCCGGGTGTGCTGCATACGCTATATGCTGCGGGGCGGTTTGATTTGTTTGTGAACCATACGCCACCTTTCACCAGTTCCTTTACGCCACTGGCGGCTCTTTTGGGCGGCACGGTGCTTTCTGTAGCCTCGCACGGAACAGATCAGCTTATGGTACAGCGCGTATTGGCGGCCCGCTGCCTGCGTGATGCACGGCTGGCCCTTATGGGCAGCGCTGTGGGAGTGGGCCTTTTGTTTGCGCTGCTTTCTGGCGTGGGCGTGCTGCTATGGGTGCATCATGGTGGGGCCACCTTGCATCAGGCTGGATTTGCCACGCCAGATGCCATTTTTCCCGCCTATATCGCGCAGGAACTGCCCTCCGGCTTACGGGGGCTGATGCTGGCAGGTGTGCTGGCAGCCACTATGGGGTCTCTCTCCGCCACGCTTTCCGCCATGACAGCCGCCACAATGGGAGATTTTGCAGCCCCCTGCGCATGGGCGGCCCGCAAACTTGGCCTTTCCGGCCTTGGGTTTGCACGGGTTGTTACCTTGTTCTGGGCTGTGGCATTGGTGGTGTGCGCGGGCATGTTTGCACAGGGCAGCCAGTCTGCCGTGCTGGTTGGGCTTTCTATTGCCGCATGTGGGTATGGCCCCATGCTGGCCAGCTTTATAGCTGGCATGGCATGGCCGGGCCTAAAGGCGCGCATATTGGCCCCCGCCTTTGGCCTGAGCGTACCGCTTATGGTGCTGGCCATGATGTATCTGCACCCCCACGGCAAACCGCTGGCTTTTGTCTGGCTGATTGTGCTGGGCATGATCACACTGTTTGGGCTGGTCGGCCTGCGCTATGTGATACAAAAGAAAATACGCCATTAGTTTTATACAAAGGGTTCCACTTATGCTCCAGCCTGCCTCTGTTCCGCTTGCCCATACAGAAACGCTGGATGCCCGCTACACAGATCTGGACATATGGCCCACAGGCACGGTGCTGGAAGCCCTGCTGGAAAGCCAGCTTGGGGCCGTTGCCGCTGTAAAATCCGCCCTGCCGCAACTAGAAGCCGCCATTACAGCCGCCGTACCGCGGTTAGAGGCCGGAGGCCGCCTGTTTTACGTGGGCGCAGGCACATCGGGCCGCATTGGGTTGCAAGATGGGGTAGAGCTTATTCCCACCTATGGTTGGCCTGCTGAGCGGCTGGTGCTCATGCTGGCAGGCGGTGATGCCGCGCTATTTAACCCCGTTGAAGGGGCAGAAGATGATGAAGCCGAAGCCCGCCGCGCCATAAATGCCCATGCCCCCACCGCGCAGGATGTTGTTATTGGCGTGGCGGCCAGCGGTGGCACGCCTTATACCTGCGCTGCGCTGGAAACTGCCAAGGGTGCAGGCAGCCTGTGCATTGGTATGTCATGCAGCCCAAACACACGCCTTTTGAATACTGAATACCCGGTGCTGATCCAAACCGGGCCAGAAGTGGTGGCAGGCTCCACCCGTATGAAGGCCGGTACGGCGCAAAAAGTAACCCTTAATCTGCTGTCCACCACGTTAATGATCCGCTTGGGCCATACATGGCGCGGGCAGATGGTAGATATGCGCATTGTTAACGCCAAGCTGGTGCGGCGCGCACACCGCATGTTGCGCCATCTTACGGGCTGCACACAAGCGCAGGCAGAAGATGCCCTGCAACACGCCAACGGCAGTATCAAGCTGGCTGTACTACTGCGCCACGGGTTGGATGTTCCGCAGGCCCGGCAGCTTTTAACGTTGTGTGGCGGACATTTGCGCAAGGCTCTGGCGCGTATTGCGGCAAAAACCCCCGCAGAGGCCTCAGCCTAATGGTCGCCCACCCCACCATTCTGGCGCTGGATGGCGGCGGCACCCATACGCGTGTGGTGGTAATAGCACCAGATGCCACCGTACTGGCGCAGGCTACTGGCCCCGGTTGCAACCCATTTGATAGGCCAGAATGGGCCGAAAACCTGCGCCACCTTCTGGCACAAATGCCACGCACCACTTTGCAATCTGCCGTGCTGGGCATGGCAGGGTATGATGCCGCACGCCCTTCCTCCGCCCAGCAGGAACAGGTGGCCCGCGCAGCCCTTGGCCCCAATGTGCGGCTGTGGTTAGAAAATGATGTGGAAACCGCACACCGCGCCGCCTTTGCGGGCCAAGCGGGGGTGTTTGTGTTGGCGGGTACCGGGTCTGTCGCCATGGCGGTGGGGGCAAACGGGCAAACAGCACGCGCTGGTGGCTGGGGCTGGCTTTTGGGGGATGAAGGCGGCGGTTACTGGATAGGCCGCAAAGCGCTAGGCTATGCCACGCGGTATCTGGATGATCCTTCCGTGCCTTTTGCCGCTTTTGCGCAAGCGTTGCTCCTTAGCCTGAACCTGCCCTCCACAGGCCCCACCGCACCAGACGCCCTGCGAGAATGGCTGCGCACCCGCACGCACCCGCGTTCCGCCGTGGGCGATGTAGCCGCAACCGTACACACATTAGCTCAGAATAAAGAAACATACGCCATAGCCCTACTGCGTGCCGCTGGCGGACATCTGGCAGAACTGGCCCACGCAACGGCCAAACAGGTAAGCAACCTGCCGCCTTCTCCTCTGCCTTTGGCGTGGAGCTACGGCGGCAGCGTGATGCACAACCCCGTTGTGCTGCAAACCGTCACATCCCTGTTGGGCACAAAACCGCACCCCGCTACACTGCCGCCTATTGGTGGTGCGGTATTAAAAGCAGCAGAACTGGCCGGATGGCATAGTGATGCCACATGGATCTGCCAACTTGCCCGCAATCTCACACACGGAAAGGCGATTGCATGATAAAGGGGTTTTCCATCCGCACTGGCTTACGTGTTCTGGCCGCCGGGTGCGCCGTAGGTGTGCTGGCAGGTTTTGGTGCAAACCTTGCCCCTGCCAGAGCAGATACCGCGCAGCCCGCAGTGTTTAACGCACCGCAGCCGCCAGTTATCATGCCCGCACCCAGTACGCTGCAAACGGATGGATCTGCTTTTGCCTTGCCTGCCCAATGGCAGGTTATCTGGCAAAGCCCCCCTACCCCGCTTTTAACCCGCGCCATGCAACGCTTTGCAAACCGCATGAGCGTAGTGGCCGGGCAAGAGGTTTATGTAGAAAATGCAAAAAAGGGAAAAGACCAAAACACTTTTCCCATCCACATTCAGTATGCGCGTGAGGCCAGTTTTCCCGCCCCCACCATGCGGGAGGATTATACGCTGGATGTGGGGCCAGATGGCATAGCCCTAACGGCGCAAGGCCCTGCCGGTGTGCTGCATGGTTTGGCCAGCATTGTGCAGCTTGTACGGCGTGAGGCCACAGGCCCGGTTATGGCGCAGGCGCATATTCAGGATAGCCCACGCTTTGCATGGCGCGGGCTGATGCTGGATGTAAGCCGCCACTTTATGTCCATCCCCACTATTGAGCGGCAGCTTGATGCCATGGAAATGGTAAAACTGAATGTACTGCACCTGCATCTTTCAGATGGTGCGGCATTTCGGGTAGAAAGCAGGCGTTACCCGCGCCTGCAAAAAATCAGCAGCCACGGGCAATATTACACGCAGGCCGAAATCCGTAATCTGGTGCAATATGCAGCAGAAAGAGGCATTCGCATTGTGCCGGAATTTGATACGCCGGGCCACAGCTTTGCCATGCTGCTGGCCTACCCACAATACGCCTCTGTCCTACCCATGAACACAACAGACCGTGCCGAGATCAACCGCGCGGCGCTAGACCCCACAAACCCCGCCACCTACAGTTTTGTGCGTGAGCTGTATGCTGAAATGTCCGCCCTGTTTCCAGATCCCGTATTCCATATTGGTGGGGATGAGGTGGTAGCCAAACAATGGACACTGACACCCCGCATTGTGCGCTACATGCAGGCGCATCATTTTGCCACACCGGCTGATTTG
The DNA here is from genome assembly GCF_008704325.1 of Acetobacter sp. DmW_125128. NCBI lineage: Bacteria > Pseudomonadati > Pseudomonadota > Alphaproteobacteria > Acetobacterales > Acetobacteraceae > Acetobacter > Acetobacter sp. DmW_125128. The sequence goes on from NZ_VHOP01000038.1 coordinate 47,616, forward strand.
CAAGCCAGTTTTACAAACCGCGTGGCGCAAATACTCAAAGCCGATGGCAAAATCGTTATGGGGTGGGATGAGGTTCTGGCGGCCAATGTGCCGCCCCACACCATTATAGAAAGCTGGCGCGGCCCAGCCAACACAGCAAAAGCCGCAGAGGCAGGCCTGCCCGTGGTGGTGTCTGGCCCATATTATCTGGATAGGCTGCTGCCTGCCTCCGCCTATTATGAGACAGACCCGCTAGACACCCGCAAGGATGCCGCAGAGGCACAGGCCGCAGCCCAAACAACTGGCCCCGGCGGCACCATTGCCACCCCCACAGACACCAAACCCGATGCCCCCGTACCCCCGCTAACAAAGCAGCAAAAAACCCTGATACTGGGGGCCGAAGGCGCATTGTGGACAGAAGTGGTGGATGAAGACATGCTGGATGCCCGCCTATGGCCCCGCATGGCCGCCGTGGCGGAGCGGTTTTGGTCTACCCCACAAAACTGCGTGCCTCAAACCCTGTATGGCAGGCTGGCGATGACTCAGGATAAACTGGACCTTATGGGCCTGAAAAGCCGCGAAGATGCCGATGCCCTGCTAGATCGCCTTGCCGCGGGTGAAACACAAGCCCCGCGTGTGCTGCTAAGTGCTGTTTCCCCCGTACGCAATTACGCCCATAACCACGAATTTTTACAAATCCGCCATAAGCAAACGGCCACGGAACAGGATTTAAATACCCCATCAGACATTGCCAGCCCAGATAGCTTTGAGGCTGAAAGGTTTAATGCCGAGGCTGCTGCCTTTGTAAACGGCAAGGTGGAACTCAAGCCAGAGCTGGAACGGCAACTCACCATCTGGGCGGATAATGATGCCGCGTTTCATCAGGTTGCAGCCCGCCATGCTGCGCTTACACCCGCACTGGCGGCATCTACCCGGTTGGCCGCCCTTGCCCGTGCCGGGCTGGCGGCACTGGGTACAGAGCGCACACCCGGATGGCGTGAACAGGCGCGGGAAACATTGGATGCAGCGCGCAAGGACATTGCAGCTTCATCCTCCATCCATGTTGTCACCAATACGCCCCAACCTGCGGGAGATTTAATCCAGCGTATTGTACCGGGTGTGGAAGCCTTGGTAACGCGCGAAGGTGGATTAACCCTGCCCTAAGAACGCATTTTTACAAACGCGCTACCGCAGCATATGTCTGTATGGCTGCACGGGCACGTGTAAAAAACTACTCTGCTTACTCTGGCTGTGCCGTGCATAAATCCCACGGCACAACGGCGTTTTCTACCCGCCGCGTGGTAACACCGTAAGTTTGGCGCACCATCTCATCTGTCAGGCTGGTAGGGGGAATGGTATGCCGAATACGGCCCTGCTGCATGAGCACCAAGGTTTTGCAAAAACGTGTGGCCAGCAACAAATCATGCAACACCACCACAACGCACGTGCCCCGTGCCGCCAGTTTGCAAAACACCTGCATAACCGCCAAGGCATGGGCAGGGTCTAGCGCGGCTACGGGTTCATCCGCCAGCAAAATGGGGGCCTGCACCGCTAAAGCACGCGCCAGCATGAGCCGTGCACGCTCTCCACCAGAAAGTTGGCTGGCTGGACGATCCGCCAACCCCATTAACCCCACTTCCGCCAAAGCCTGCGCCACTGCCGGACGATGCAAGGCCTGTGTGGGAGATTCCCCATAAGGCAAGCGCCCCAGTGATGCCACCTCCCGCACTGGCATGGGCGGAAATGGCGGCACATCCTGCGGCATATACGCCATAAGCCGCGCACGCTGGGCCAATGTAAGCTGTTGCAAAGGCGCGCCATCACACACCACATGCCCCTGCGTGGCGGGTAACAAACCCGCCATAATACGCAACAGCGTGCTTTTGCCAGCACCATTAGGGCCTATTAATGCTGTTACGCTTCCCGCCTCAAATTGCACAGTGGCAGCTTGGAGAAGCTGCGCGCCCTCTATGCTGAACCCAACATTCTGCACATTTAACATGACAGCATGTTCCGTTTTCTAAACAAGATAACACGGTGGAAAAACACAGGCGCCCCCACCAAGGCCGTTACCACACCCAACTGCAATTCTGTGCGCCCGGCCATAAGCCGCACTGCCAGATCTGCCGCCAGCAAAAGCGCAGCCCCGCCCAAAAATGCTGGCACCATAAGCCGAGATGGCCGATGCCCCGCCAAAGGCCGCAACAAATGCGGCACCACCAGCCCCACAAACCCGATAGCGCCAGAAACCGCAACGCAAGAGCCCACAGCCAATGCAGTGCCCACAACCACGCGCATTTGCACGCCCCCAACACCACCAAGCCGAAAACCAAGGCTTTTGGCCACGTCCTCCCCCATTGTTAGGGCATCCAAGGCGCGGCCACAGCCCATAAGCAGGGCACACCCCACCACCACGCCGGGCAAGGCCAGCAGCACATCATTAAGGGTGCGATCTGTTAAAGACCCCATAAGCCAGTGCATGATTTCAAACGTGGCATAGGGGCTGGGCACCAGGTTCAGCACCAGTGCGGTAAGGGCTGCGGTAAAACTGCTCACTGCCGCACCAGCCAACAACAGCACCAATGCGCCACCACGCCCCACCAGCGCCACAAGCAACGTGGCCGTAACCAATGCACCGGCCAAACCACCCAAAGGCAGCAAAGCCGAGGCTATTTGAAAAAGTCCTGTATAGAACACACAAACAGCCCCAAGGGCTGCCCCACCAGAAACACCTAAAAGCCCCGGGTCAGCCAGCGGGTTGCGCAAATAGCCTTGCAGCACCGCACCACTTAGCCCCAACGTGCCGCCAACCATAAGGGCCAGCAACATACGCGGCAGGCGCAACTGCCCCATAATAACCGCACCTATGGAATGCGCACCGGCCCACCAATCTGCCAAGGCTGCTGGCACGTTAATGCTGCTTTCCCCCCACCACAAAGAGGCCACAGCCATAACGGCCACCAGCACCACCAACAGCGTGTTCAGCACAACGGGGCGCAAGGGCTTCATGGTTGGGTTTCCTTTACCGTAGGCTGCGTAATAGGTGGGTTTTGAAAATTCTTTGTGCCATCAGCCACAATGGTATCCCGCGCGTGACGTAATGAGGCAACGGCATCCAGCGTTTGTGGCAACCCACACAGCCAAAGGCGCGCTGGCACATCCACAACATGTGGCGGCGCAAACATGGCCAGCATAACCGGGTTGGCCAGCATGGCCTGTGCAAGAGAATGGCCGGGGCCGGAGGGATCGCGCACCAGTAAATCTGGGTGATAAGCCAACAGCACTTCCAGCGGTACGCGCCCGCCCAAAGGTGGCGTGCCTGCCGTGGTGGCAAAGTTACGCAAACCGGCATGAGCCAGCACATCATCGGGCAAACTATGGGCGTGCACCACAAAGCCATTGGCCTCATACACCACGGCTATGGGGTCTGATAGTTGGCGGGTGGTAGCAAGTTCCGCCAACCGGGCTTGAAATGCCGCTACAAGCTGCCGCCCGCGTTCGGGGTGCCCCACCGCATTGGCAACTTGCATGATCTGGTCTGGAATATCCGCCAAGGAAGATGCGGGCGGAAGCGTAAGCACTTTGGCCCCTACCTCCTTTGCAGCCCGCACAGCCAAGCGGGCTGTAAAGCGGCCTGCCAGCACCACATCTGGTTTGGCGGCCAACACTGTTTCCGCCGTGGATTGCAACACCGGCACGTCCTGCGCCTGCTGGCACAACACAGATTCCGTGCAATCCCGCGCCAAAGTGGAAAGGCCTATAATATCCTTGTGGTCTGCCAACATAAGGGCAAGCTGATCTGTGCACAGGTTAAGCGATGCCACACGCTCTGCCCGTTCCGCCCCCGGCGCAGGCACCGCAAGGGCTGCACCCAGTACACACATACCCACCCGGCGGAGGATTACGGAAAACTGCATCAGTAATTCAGCGTAAAGCCGCCATAGCCTGCGCGGCCGGGCTGAAGGTAGCCTATGGGGCTTTCATACTGGCGGTTCAGCAAGTTATCTGCCCGCGCAAACACTGTTACATAGCGGTTGATTTTATAACTGGCCGCCAGATCTATGGTGAAATATCCGTGGTCTTTACCGCATGTGCTGCAATACTGGTACGTATCGGAAATAACAGGCACATCACGCGCGCCGCTGACATACAGAATATTGCCCGAAAGCGAGAGCCCATCCACCGGCTGCCATGTGGTATTGAAGTTGAACTTGTGCTGCGGGCGGCGTTGGAGTTCTTGCCCGGTAGAGGCATCTCGCGCGTGGGTCCATGTATAGTTCAGGTTGAAATCCAGCGTATCCAGCGCTTTCCAGTCCAGATACGCTTCCACGCCATACATGCGGGCACGGGCGACGTTATTGTAGGAGTAGGTGGAGTAATAATTTTCGTAAGAACTTACGGACTGGATAAGGTTGCGCACGTGGTTTTCATACCATGTGGCCCCAAAATGCAATTTGTCATGCGCCAAGGTTTGTTCTACGCCCACATCATACCCTATCAGGCGCTCGGCCCGCAGGTTGGGGTTCCCCTTTTCTGCATAGCTGGTGGAAATCTGGTTGGCAAAAAGCTGATACAATGAAGGGCCATGAAAACCACTGCCTGCACTGGCCTTGATAACCGTGCCGCTGTGCGGAATATGAATGGCCGGAGCCACGCGCCACGTCACATAATTGCCGTAGCGGGAATTGGCGTCATACCGGATATTGGCCGCACCATATAAAATCTTGTTCCAATTACCCTGATACTGCCCATACCCTGCCGTGGTATCCATGCCCGCACTGGTGCTGAACGGCGTGGAAGATGGCGCGCTATTTCCTTGGCTGGAATTAAACGTATCATGAAAATGCTCTGCCCCCACAAGCAGAGATCCGTATTTATCCAGATTGACGGTGCCGTGCCAGTCTATCTTGATACGGCTGGTGCGGTAATATGTGGGATCATACTGCAAGGCATCGCCTTCCAGCGTGGTGCCGGTTTCTGTCCAGCTTCTGCGGCCTGTCATATACCCCAGACCAATGACCTGATCGAACCTGCCACCAAATGAGGACAAATGCGCAGTGCCCCGCACAATGGCCTGATTTTGCGTGGTATGTTCACGCTCGCTGCTGACATCACCGTAATATCCCAAGCGGCTGTAATATTCATCTTCCATATTATAGCTGCTGTAGGTGTGCAGATTGCTCTGGATCAGCCGGGCCGTTAGCCCCAGATCAAAATTATGCGTCACATCATAGCCAAGGCGAATATTGGCGGAGCGGTTATCGTTTCTATCCCCCCGGTGGCGCTGCTCCTTATCTGCGCCAAAATAGCGCCCGATATAACGCGGGATTTCATGAAAGCCATCCTGCCGGTAATGAGAAAGCTCCACATTGTAATGGAACTTTCCCTTACTGCCGCGCGCGCCCATAACCTGATTAAACGTGCCGTAAGATCCACCTTCCACCCGCACAAAAGGGGTGAACCTACCCTGCCCTTGCGCGGTGGTTATATCAATCACCCCGGCCATGGCATCCGCCCCGTACAGGCCACTTTGCGGCCCGCGCAAAATTTCTATGCGGCCCATGCCATCGGTTACAAACTGCGCGGCATCAAACGCACCAGAAGTGGAGCTGCCATCGTTAATATCCATGCCATCCAGCCGCACTTTTACCTCGTTGGCATTGTTGCCACGCATAAAAATAGAGGTAGTGCCCCCAAAACCGCCCGAACGCACCACATTCAGCCCCGGTTGGCGGGCCAGAATATCTGTTAACGTGCGGCGCTGCTGGGTGAGTATCTGCTTTTCTGTCACGATCGTCATGGCCGTGCCAATTTCATCCGCCCGCATGGGCCGCCGTGCGGCACTAACCGTAATGTAATCCGGGTAAGCCTGCGCACTGCGCGCTTGCACAGCTTGCATGCCCTCCACCCCGGCCAAAACAGGCGCATTTTGTGGCGCCGGAACAGTGGTAGCTGGTGTTGCTGCCGCCTTGGTGGCAACAGTATTTTTGCTCGTTGATGTGACGGAGGTTGGGGCATCTGCCGCCCAAACGGCAGTGGTTTCTACCAGCAGCAAAGATGAGCCGGTAAGCAAAAGGGTTTTAAGGCGCATGGCTTTAGGCAATCTCGCGGTTTAACAGCGTTGCCACGAGACCTGGCCCGGCTTTTTCCACCACAGGGGCGCAAACCACCCCATAGGCTAACCGCTAGCCCAGCCTGCCAGCACACCCCGGCTGACATGCCCCGTCTGCAACTGTGTGCTGATGGCAGGTCTCCTGGCTTGCGGTTTTTTCGGTTGTGGCACCCCTTCCCGGAAAGGTTTGTTCCAGTGGGCCAGCGCGTAAGGCGCTGTGCGTGCACATCCATGCCGCTTACAGTTGCGGGGACAGCCCGGGAATATCGCAAAACCATTGCAGGCAACGGCGCGGGCACCCGGTTCCCTTTTCATTCCCCTAAGGGGAAACCATCATGCGGTGTGGTTTACAGGCTGGGGGTGGCTTGTCAACAAAAGCACGCCACGTTTGGCAGGCGGGCTTTAGGCCTCCCGCGGGAGGCGCTGAGACTGCGAGCGGATCACCTGCTCCTCATAATCCAGTTCCTGCTGGAGCTTCCATTCTGTTTGGTCATTGATCTCTCTGCGCGATGTCATATCTCGCATGGCCTGCCGTTCTGCCCGCAGCAATTGCAGGCGCAGGGCCAGATCCATACGTGCATGGCGCAATGCCCGGTTACGATCCAGCGGCGTAATGCGCGGCGTTTCATCCTCCTCTTCCAACCGGCTGTGATACAGTTGATAGAGGCGGTCTATCACCTCCTGCCGCAGGGCTTCATCTGCGGCACTTTGCCCCTCCGGCTTAGCCAGTGCTGTGCCCTTTGGGTTGGGCGCAGGCGGCTGCGTGCGCGCTTTTGTAAGCACTGCAAGGGCTGCGCGTATCAGTTTTTGGCGGGCCATGTTTTCTTCCTGCGCATTTTTATCCACCGTTTCGTGCGGCAAAAAACGCAGGCACAGAGGAATGAACACACTGGCCGCCAGCAGGGAAAGCACAATTACACCTGTAGCCGCCACCACCACGGCATCGCGCATGGGAAAGGCATCTGTGCCATCCGCTCCTTCTGGCAGAGAAAGCACAGCCGCCAGCGTAACGGCCCCGCGCACCCCGGCAAATGTCAGCAACAAGCTGCCTGCAAAACCCGTGGGTTCAAACGGCAGGCTGCCAATACGCGCCACCACCCAACGGCCAAAAACGGATGTCCATACGCCTGCAAACCGCATGGCCAGCATAATGGCGTATATTTGCACCACAAACAGGCTAACTTGCCACAAAGCCACATCGTATTTATGGCCCAACGCCACGCCATGTTGCAGCAATTCTGGCAACTGCAAGCCCAGAAACAAAAAGATAAGCGCGTTAAAAACGTAGCTGACAATGTTCCATACGGTTGTGGCCTGTAAGCGGGTAAAGGTGGCGGTATCCTCTATCATACCGGAAAGTTTAAGCACCATGCAGCCTGCCACGGCGGCCAGAATGCCCGAACATTCCACCGCTTCCGCCGCTGCGTACATTAAAAATGGCAAGAGCAGCACAAAGATGATTTGGGATTGCGAATCATCATACCCACGACGCACCAGCACGCGGTTAAGCTTAACAGTCAGCCATGCCACCGCAGCGCCCACCAGCAAGCCGCCCAGCGCCACCATTAAAAACGTGCCAAAAGCCTGCCTGTAAGAGAACTCCCCCGTAAGGGCATCGGCCATGGCAAAGCGAAAGCACACAAGGCCGGAGGCATCGTTAAACAGGGCCTCACCAGATAAAATCTGCAACAACCGATTGGGAACTTTGCGCCCTTCAATAAGGCTGGAAACAGCTACCGTATCTGTGGGGGAAAGCGCTGCCGCCAGCGTAAAACAGATGGGCAAGCCCAGTTCTGGCACAATCCAATGAATAGCATAGCCACATACCAGCGTGCTGATAACCACAAGCCCAAAGGCCAAAAACAGAATGGGGCCGCGCAGTTCTGAAAACTCACGCAATGGCATGCGGAATGAATCTGCAAACAGCAAAGGCGGCAGAAATACAAACATGAACATATCTGGCTGCAAGCTGACATGCATGCCCGCCAACGCCGCAAACACACCCAGAATGATAAGAATAACCGGCTGCGGAACCTTCTGTTTAAACAGGGCAACAAGCAGGCTGCTAACTGCCGCCAGCAAAAGCAGCAACAGAATGTTTTCTATGGTTAACATGGCTTGCGCTCTTTGGGCGTGTTTAGGCGTTTATGCAACGGGCATTATGCACATACACGCCACCTTTACGGAGCGGCGGAAACAGGGCGTAAAACCTGCTGGCGCACCAGTTCCTCCAGCCATGCGGCAAACACCTGCACCCGCATGGAAAGATGCCGCCGGTGTGGGTAAAGCAACGCCATAGGCAAAGGGGCCGCACACCATTTGGGCAGCACTTTTACCAACTGGCCGGTATGCAGGTAAGAGCGCACATCGTACGCGGGTATCTGAATCATCCCCAACCCAGCCAGCGCACAGGCTATAAGGGCTTCTGCACTGTTTACTGTTACACGGCCCGGCATATCCAGCGTGTGGGTTTGGCCGTTTTCTTCCCACTCCCATTGTTCCACGCGGCCATTCTGGGGGGAGGCATAATTTACGGCCTCGTGCCCATGCAGCAGGTCTGCCGGGCATTGGGGTGCGCCGTGCTGATGCAGATATGCCGGGCTGGCCACGTTTATCAGCTTTAACTCCCCCATACGGCGGGCAATCAGCCCGGAATCCTGCAAAGGGCCCACGCGCAGCACACAATCCAACCCATCTTCCACCAGATTAACGGCCTTGTCCGTTACCCCCAGTTCCACCGAAAGGCCGGGATATGTTGCCAGAAAATCGGGCAATGCCGGAGCCACTATCAGCCGCCCAATGCGGCCGGGCATGTTAACGCGCAATACGCCTTGCACGGCACTTTCGCTCTGGCGGAACAGATTTTCTGCTTCCTCCACATCCGCCACAAGGCGCAGGCAGTGTTCGTAAAACGCGGCGCCATCTGGCGTGGGGGCAACGGAGCGGGTTGTGCGCGTTAACAGACGTGCACCCACACGGCTTTCAAGCTGTTGCACTGCGGCAGACACACTAGAGCGCGGCATGCCCAAGGTTTCTGCCGCGTGGGTAAAACTGGCAGCCTCCACCACACGGGCAAAAATACGAAAAAGATCTATTCTATCCATACACGTTAGCCTTGTGGTGGCTGCCTTATTGTTCGGTAAATCTGGCAAGTGTTGTCAGAACATACAGCTTTATCCGGCTATTGTAGCTGATACGGTGAAAATAGAAAAACGGGGGCCACCATCCATCGCCCCCTCGATCATGCAAGGGAGCAGCCAACATGGTAGATCACAGCATTAAAGGCAAAACTGTTCTAATAGCCGGTGGGGCCAAAAATCTGGGCGGGCTGATTGCGCGGGATCTGGCGGAACACGGCGCAAAAGCCATTGCCATCCATTACCACAGTGCAGCCAGCAAGGCAGAAGCAGATGCCACGGTGGCTGCGGTAAAAGCCGCAGGCGCACAGGCCGCGGCTTTTCAGGCAGACCTTACGCAACCAGGTGCTGTTGCCAAACTGTTTGCAGATGCCAAAGCCGCTTTTGGCGCGCCAGATATTGCCATTAACACCGTGGGCAAGGTGCTAAAAAAGCCGATTGCAGATACCACGGATGAAGAATTTGATTCCATGTTCGCCATCAACACCAAGGTGGCGTATCAGTTTATCCGTGAAGCTGGGAACCATCTGGCAGATAACGGCAAGCTGCTCACACTCGTCACATCTCTGCTGGGGGCTTACACGCCGTTTTATTCCACCTATGCGGGTTCCAAGGCTGCGGTAGAACACTTTACCCGTGCGGCCTCCAAGGAATATGGCGTGCGTGGCATTTCTGTTAACGCCATTGGCCCCGGCCCCATGGATACGCCGTTCTTTTACGGGCAGGAAAGTGCAGATGCCGTGGCTTACCACAAAACGGCAGCAGCGCTTTCTCCCTTCAGCAAAACGGGCCTGACAGATATTGAAGATATTGCCCCGTATGTGCGCTTTATTGTTTCTGAAGGCTGGTGGATGACGGGCCAGACCATTCTGGTAAACGGCGGTTACACCACAAAATAACATCTGCCTTGTGCCCGTAGGCACAATGGTATGCGCAAGGAGGCCACGTGTTGCATGTGGCCTCTTTTTTTGTGCCTTGCTCTGTGCGCAAAGCTGTTGCGCGCGTGCAACAGCCCACAGAAAGCTGCACGCACACGGCTCATTTCTATTGTAATGTTATACTATTACATAATACATGCTGCGCCCTCCGCCACACTCAACCAAGGCAGCACACAGCATGATGGTTCGATCAGCCGCTCTTCTTCTCTGCTCCACTGTTTTAACTGCTCTGGGCAGCAGCATGGCCCTGGCTGAAACCACAACGTCTACAACAGAAACAAAGCAGCAGAAGCCCTCTGAAACAAAACCGCAAAGCGTAAAAGTAATTGCGCATGACAAGAACGATGCCGAACAGGTAATTGTTACCGCGCATCTGGACCGCATGCGTTCAGAGCTTTCGCCCTCTACCGGGGCCACTGTGCACAAGTTCAGCCGGCAGGCGCTGGAAACCATTCCGGGGGCCGATAACGCACCGCTTAACCAAGTGCTTTTGCAAGCCCCCGGCGTAGCGCAGGACAGTTATGGCCAGATCCATGTGCGTGGAGACCATAACGAGGTGCAATTCCGTTTGGATGGCGTGCAATTACCGGAGGGGCTGAGTGTGTTCGGGCAGGCGTTGATGACGCGCTTTGCCGATAACATGTCCCTCACCACCGGTGCGCTGCCCAGCCAGTTTGGGTTTTTGCAGGCGGCTGTGGTGGATATCAACACCAAGAACGGCACCACCAATTCTGGCGGCAATCTCTCACTTTACGGCGGGGCGCGAGATTACTTTTTCCCTTCCCTGCAATATGGTTTTCACAAAGGAAAGTGGGATTTCTTTGCCACGGCAGATTATGTGCATGACCGCACGGGCATTGAAAACACAACATCATCCTTCAACGCCATTCATGATTTAAGCGAGCAATATCACTTTTTGGGCCACCTGCGTTACACGGCGGATGAAAACACGCGTATCAGCTTTATTGCCGGTGTTTCCAACGCAGAATACCAACTGCCCAACAACCCCGGCCAGCAAACCCAGTTTGCCATGCCTGCCTACTCTGGCAGCAATCTGGCGCAGCAGTTGAACGGCAGCGTGGACAGTGCGTATTTGGATGAGCACCAAAAACAGATTACAGATTTTGCCATTCTGGCATTGCAGAAAGAGATGGGAGACTTCAGCCTGCAAAGCTCTGTGTTCTCCCGCTATAGCAGCCTGCGCTATTCTCCCGACTGGCTGGGGGATCTGGTGTATAACGGCATTGCCCAACAAGCCGCGCGCTCTGTTTTTTCCATGGGCACACAGCATGATGTGACATGGCGTGCTGCCAAAGATCACACCGTGCGCTTTGGCTTTCAGCTTTTTGTAGAACGCAATACCTCTAAATCCCTCTCCCGCGTGTTTGCGCAGGATGGTGAGGATGCAGATGGCAACGCCACTTTTGGCACAACCCCGCTCAGCATTTACGATGGCAGCGGTAAAACTGGTACGGTTTACGGCCTATATGCGCAGGATGAATGGCGCCCACTCAGCAACCTGACCATCAATTACGGCCTGCGCTTTGATGGTGTGAGCGAATACACGGCAGAAAAACAGCTTAGCCCACGTATCAACATTGTGTGGAAGCCATGGAAAGGCGGGGTGATCCATGCCGGATATTCACGCTACTTCACGCCTCCGCCGTTTGAAGTTGTAAGTTCTTCCTCGCTTTACAAATTTGCGGGCACCAGTGCCGCGCCCTCTGTTTACCAGAACAACAAAGTGCGGGCCGAGCGCGACCATTACTTTGATGCCGGTATTGAGCAAACCATTCTGCCGGGCTGGCGTGTCTCGTTCGATGCCTATTACAAGCTGGCTCATAACCTGATTGATGAAGGCCAGTTTGGCGCCCCAATTATCCTAAGTGGCTTTAACTATCGCCGTGGGCAGGTGAATGGGTATGAGGTCAGCACCTCTTACGATCATGGCCCGCTTTCACTCTATGGCAACTTTGCGTGGTCTCGCGCCATTGGTAAGGATATCACCAGCGCACAGTTTAATATGGAACCGGATGATCTGGCCTACATTCAGCACCGCTGGGTCCATCTGGACCACGATCAGCGTTGGACGGCCTCTGCCGGGGCGGCCTATTCCTTCTTCCATAAAACGCGCTTTCCGCTGCGGCTATCTGCCACCATGGTATATGGCAGCGGGCTGCGGGCCGATGGCCTTGTGCCCAACGGGGTGGCCCTTACACCCTACGCCACCGTTAACTTCTCTGCCGTGGAAACCATACACCATACATTCGGCAGCGCATGGCCGGGGGATACGCAGTTCCGCATAGATGTAATCAATCTGGGGGATCACACCTACAAGCTGCGCGATGGCTCCGGCATTGGCGTGGGGGCCCCGCAATATGGGCTGCGCCGCACCATTCTGGGCGGGATTTCCCAAGGTTTTTAACCGTGTTACCGGCTGTGGCGCTGCCCACGCGCCACAGCCCCCACACTGGCGTGGATTGATTTTACCAGCATTTTGCCCCAGAAAACGGCTCCAATACGAGGATATCCAGCCCGTGGAGGAGCCAGACCAATGGATATGACATGGGGCAACTTTCAGGCCATTGTTCAGCTTTCCGCCGGGTTGAATGTTGCCATTTTAAGTTTTGTGGATATCAGCCTGCCCGCCATTCAGGAACGGCGGAAGGTTTTTGCCAAGGCCCGGCAGGAGCTGGAGATCCACCGCAAAAACCCCCACAAGCGCACAGAAGCCGAAAAGGCAGACCACGCCGAAAACGTGGGAGACATTGACCGCCGCCTGTTTGACCTATGGCGTGAGACCGCCGCCTTTGAACTGGTGGAAGATTCCCTTATGCGGCTTACGGGTGCTTCTGGCTTTATTGGTGCTGTGCTGAGCCTGATTTTGCTGTGGTATTCCGCCCTGCATTATGATGAGAAAATCTATCTGACAGGCCAGTTGCTCACTGCGGCCTCGTTCCTCTCATTGGCAGCGGCATTTATTATCAACTGGATTACCGCCACACGGGCCGCAAAATATACCCAGCGCTGCAACACCCTGCGGCAAGAAATGGGCAAACGGCTGTGAACTTTTTTCGTTCTGTGCGTTAAAATACTAAAAAACCCCCGGTGTGCTTCTGCCACCGGGGGTTTTTTATGTGCACAGTGCAGGCTGATACCTAAAAGATGGCTCAGGCCTTGGCTTGCGCCGCAGCAACCTGACCCAAGGCAGCCTTGAGTTTTTCTTCTGCTTCTGGGGAAAGAGAGGTTTGCAGGATACGGGCATGGCCCTTGAACTGGCTGAGATCGGCCAGAACCTTTTCCGGCTGAGACTTACGCACCAGAATAAACAGAGCAGAGGTGTTGGGCGGGATGGTATCGCTTAACTGTTTGATGAAGCCATCATCAATCCCGTAATCAGAAAACTTGCCAGACAGCGCGCCAGCACCGGCCCCTACGGCACTCCCGATCAGGAAGCCAGCCAGCGGGTTCAGGCACAAAAGGCCCACCAGCGCACCCCAGAAACCACCAGAAAGCAGGCCCCAGGAAGCCCCAGCTTTTTCAAGGTTTACGCTCTGGTGCAGGTGTACCTTACCCTGTGCATCCCGCGTAACAACTACGGCATCTTCCAGATCCAGCAGGTATTCCTTCTGCAAGGCGCGGCATTCTGTCAGCACCTTGGTGGCATCATCAACGTGGTCAAAACCCAGAACAATCAGATCAGACATTCAAATCGGCTCCCTGCTTTACATCTTTACGCCATCTGGCCCGCACAGCGGCAAACAGCATGTACGTTAAGTATGTATTCGATCTTGGATATAGGAAGCCCAGCACACACATGCCAGTAGGCAAGATTGCGCAGGTGTAAGAAAAATACAGAAAGAGCATTATAGAGTATTCGTATAAGAAGCCTGAATAACCGTGCGCATCCCTGCCAATACAGGCATAGCATCCATACACTCACATCTATGTGATAATGTGGACTATTATTGTCCGATTAGATCACGAAACTTCACAAATCATGCAGGATTTTTGATAACAAACCAATATTTTCTGCATAACAGACCGGCAACCAAGGCTCTTGCCGCATATCCGGGCCGGTTCGATAGTGAGCCCCATCAAACTTGTTCACAAAGGAGGTTCACCCATGAACACACTGCGCAAAGCGGCCCTTGCTGCCGTATGTGGCCTGGCTTTGGCTGCCGGGGTTGCACCTGCCCATGCTGCCAATGTTGGCGTGGCTTCTGTGCCAGAAGCACCAGTTGGCCCCGGCCCCACGGTAGATAACGCATCTGTCGGCAATATTGCCGGGCTGATGTACTACTGTTACGCCCACAACATTGATGATGATACAACGGTGCGCTCTCTTGGTCGCTCCCTTGCAAAACGCAGCGATGTGAAAAACGATGCCGCATACCCCGCTGGCGGTGCAGGACAACTGATGGTTGGCCCCGGCCAGATGATTGACCTGAACACGGTGGATGACAAAGACATCCGCACCGCAACCTGCGCCCACGCCGCCCAGCGTGGTATCCAGTTGGATGATGGCACCTTTATGCTGCCATTGCAGGACTAATACAGAAAAAGGCGGTTACTCTCGCCCGGCATTGCCGCACCACATGGCTTAAGGCCGCTGGCTGTGGCAGATGCTCTGTTTGTAAAAAACCGCCCTTGGTTCAGGGGCGGTTTTTATTTTTTCGGCACATGGAAACTCTCTTAACCTACGCGCCGTTGGCAGTATGCACCCCTTTTGTAAATACGGGAGGTTTTCATGACATTCCTGAACTCCGTTTCCAACGCCATTTCGAGCGTGGGAGATTTTGTAACAGCCGCGTGGTTTAACAAATCCGGCCTGTTAAGCGCTTTAAACGAAGTTCTTGGCCCTGTTCCCACGCCGGATCAGCCCAGCAAGCTGGAACAGCGGGCAGAAGCCATGGGCATGCTTTCCACCATCCGCCGTTGGCAGACCGCCCCCCACAGCCCACCAGCATCTGAGGCAGAAGTGCGCGGCTTTTTCCTACAGGAAGAACTGGACTGGTTTTCTGAACAGACAGGGCTTTCCGATACCGCAACCATGCACATTATCCGCAGGCTTCTGCCCCGTTGCGTGCGCCTGCGTGCCCTGCATGATCCGGCCCTGTTCCCGCAAAGAAGCCGCATTTCCCCGCAGGAACACACGTCTGCCGTATGATGTATTCAACACCGATAAAATAAGCATGGCGGAAACGCCAACTGGCTGTTCTGCCATGCTTTTTAGAAAATTATTTAACTTATTTACCCTTTACTTCCTTTTCCCTGCATGAATATCCAGACCTTCAAGCAGGAGAAGGATAATGTCTGAGCTACAAAATATTTTAAGAAATAAGATATTCGTTTTTATTATTTCTTTATGCAGTATTTTTTATATTTTTTCTTATCTGATACTGCCTTTTTCCACGGCTGATACAACATTTTACGCACTTATTGGCCGCGGCATGCTGCAAGAGCATATGCTACCGTACCAATATGTGTTCGATCACAAACCTGTAGGCGTTTATGTGCTTTACGGCGTGTGGGATGCACTTACTGCCCCGTTGCCTGTTGGCAAATTTACGGTTCTGGCTCTCCTTTCCCTTGCCGCATTTGCGGCTATGGCACGCAGTATCTGGCACACACGCTGGTTATGGGTTTTTGCTGCGCTGGTGTTGCTGGGTGCGCCATTTGAACTACTGGCCGGAAATACAGAAACACTTCTGATAACAACAGAACTGGCTGTTATCTGGCTGACCCGCAAAGGCACATTTGCAACCACACAGCAGACAAACCGCGCCCTGCTGCTTATGGCTGCTGGGGCTACGTTTGGCCTTACGGTTAACATCAACTATCTGGAAGGCATTTGCCTGTTTTTGCCTGTGTGCTTCCTGTTGCTGACAAACACACGCCCTCTTTTCAACGTGGTTTTGTTTGCCCTTGGCACATGCGGTGGATTGGTGGTTTTATTCTCGCCTTATCTGGTGCAGGGGCACCATGCGCTGGCAGATTACTTTACCCTGCAACATACTTTTTTACATTCTTACAGCGCCAAGCTTTCAAAACGCATCAAGGCGGTTCTGCTGCTTGCAGCTTATCTGGCGGTTTTTTCGCCCATTCTCATCAAATGGTTCGGGCAGAAATCTATCCTTAAAACAGCCCCTACACCAGATACCACGCTGCTTACGCTGTGGTTTGTATCTTCTGTGCCTGCGGCCCTTCTTTCCGGGCACCCGTTCAGCCATTATTCCGGGCTGTGGTTTGCGCCTGTTAGCATCATGCTGGTGCTTTTAAGCAAACAGAAAATACATTTTTCAGGCTGGGCATTCGCCCCACTGGCTACGGTTGTGGTGCTTAGCGGTGTGGATGAAACGCATAAAAATCTAAAAGATTATATCAACTTCAAACAGATTGATTACACGCGGGTATCTGATCTGGTTCAACAGCAAAAAGTTCTCAACATCCGTACACCGCACACCCATTTTTACATGGCCCATCTGCACAGTTTTGATCGCTACCTTTTCCGCGATCATATCGATATTATTTATGGAAAGAACGCAGCCCAGCATTACTTGCAGGATCTGTCTCAGCACCCGGCCTTTGTTATGCTGCCGTATCAAGCATGCACATCAGGCACAATAGAACAGCCTGTATGTGCCTATATTCAACAGCATTACCAACAGGTATATAGCGTACGCATAGGCAAGCCCGGCAGAAAAAAGCCCAACCGTTTCTCGTTCGAACTCTACAAAATCCGGAACTAACGCTTACGCGTCTGCCAGCTCCTGCAACTTCCAACGGTTCTCTGCTTCTGGCTCCAAGCTAAGCGGAATAGCGTTGGGCAGACGTACATTGGCGGGCAGAAACATGGCCGCACGCAAAGCACGAAACAGCGCCCCATGTGCCACAATCAGAGGCCGACCGGGGGCCTGTGTGGCGCGGTTTACGGCATCTGCGGCACGTTGTTTTAGGGCAGCAAATGTTTCTGCCCCCGGTGGCGTGTATTCACCGGCAATCCAGCTATCATACCAATCCCCAATCGGCTGGCCTTCCTGCTCACCAAAGCAGACTTCCTCCAGCCCCGCATCCACATCCAGCGGCAAAGCAGGCAGGCCGTGGGTAACAAGGGCATCTCGCACAATCGTAGCTGTACGCAAAGCACGCTCCAGCGGAGAGCACACAATGCGCGTAACCCCATTTTGCCCTGCTGCACGCAAGGCAACCTCAAGCAGCTTTCCCGCCGCCACAGCTTGGTCAATGCCGGTTTCATTCAAGGGCACATCCGTGCGCCCCTGAGAAAGGCCAGCCCGGTTCCAGTCTGTCTGGCCGTGGCGCAAATACCAGTATGGGCGGGGGAGAAGCGTGCTCATGGGGCCTCGGATCAATCGAACAGGGAGGAAACGGAGCTTTCATCCGCCACAGCATGAATGGCGCGCGCCAACAGACCAGAAATGGTGATCTGGCGGATATTGCGCGCAGCCATAACCTGCTCCGTAGCGCGAATGCTGTCTGTTAGCGTCAGCATTTCGATAGGCGAATCGGCAACGCGTTCCACGGCCTGCCCTGTCAGCACACCGTGGGTGACGTATGCGCCCACAGATGCGGCGCCTTGGTTGGCAATGGCACGGGCTGCGTTGCACAATGAGCCACCGCTATCCACAATATCGTCCACCAGCAGGCAATGGCGGCCACGCACGTCCCCAATTACGTTCATCACTTCGGAAACGCCTGCGCGTTCACGCCGCTTGTCAATAATGGCCAGATCCGTGTTCAGGCGCTGGGCCAACTGGCGGGCACGCACCACCCCCCCCACATCGGGGGAGACAATCATCAGATCGCGGTCCCCATAGTGGGAGCGAATGTCGCGCACAAACAGCGGGGCTGCGTACAGATTATCCACCGGAATATCAAAAAAGCCCTGAATCTGCATGGCGTGCAGATCCAGTGTCAGCACACGGCTGGCACCGGCTTCCACCAGCAGATTCGCCACCAGCTTGGCGCTGATAGGCGTGCGCGGGCCGGATTTACGATCCTGCCGGGCATAACCAAAATAGGGCATGACAGCGGTAATACGCTTGGCCGAACCACGGCGCAGCGCATCCAGCATAATCAGCAGTTCCATCAGGTTATCATTTGTGGGGGTGCAGGTGCTCTGGATAACGAACACGTCCTCACCACGTACATTTTCGTGGATTTCTACAAACACCTCCATGTCCGCAAAGCGGCGCACGGTGGCGTTGCAGAGGGGGAGGTTCAGCTCCGCGGCAACGGCTTCGGCAAGTGGGAGGTTGCTGTTACAGGCGACGATTTTCATGACAAGGACGGTTCCCGGCCTTAGGTGTGGAACGAAAAAAGGGCTCTCCGGCGGGCCGGGTGTAGCAACCACGGGGCCTGTTGTCATCTCTGCGGAGTGTTTTCCTGCCAATCGTTGCGCAAATGGCGCGCTCCCCTAGGGCTGCACGGGCTTATATGGCAGGCCATAATGGCAGCATAAAAAGCAAGCCAACCTTGCACAAACAGGCTGGGTTCTCTATCGCGTTAAACACCATGAACAGCACGCCCACCTTGCCGGATACGCAGGAAGAACGCGCCGCAAAAAAACAGCCCCCTCTTTCGGCTGCGCCGCAGCACGCCCCCCAGCCAGAGGGCCAACCCGTGCTGCATTTGGTGCCAGAACGGGGTTTTTCCTACTTTGTGCATGCCGCCCAAGATTTTGCGCGCGGCTTCCGCCATGCCCGGCTGGGGCTTACGCTGGCTTGGCTGGATATTCGGCTGCGGTATCGTGGCTCCATTCTGGGGCCGTTCTGGCTTACGGCCACCACGGCCATTATGGTAGCGGCCATGGGCGTGCTGTATGCGTATCTGCTCAACACAGATGTGCACACCTACCTGCCCTTCCTTACCCTTTCCTTGGTGTTATGGGGCTTTGTAGGCGGCACCATGCAGGAAGGGTGTGGCACTTTTACAGGGGCCGCGCGGCTTATCCATGCTGCCCGCATGCCGTATTCCCTGCATGTGCTGCGCGTGGCGGTGCGCAACATTCTGGTATTTGCGCATAACGTACCCGTAGTGGCCGGGGTGTTCTTGTGGTTTCACGTCGCACCCAAATGGACATGGACTCTGCTGCCCGCCACAGGCCTGTGGTTGGTGGACTGCTTTTTTGCCGTGCTGCTGCTGGGTATTCTGGGCGCGCGGTTTAGGGATGTGCCCCCCATTATCGCCAGCCTGACGCAGGTGATGTTCTTTGTAACACCCATTTTGTGGTCTCCGCAGTTGATGACAACCGGGCAGGCCTGGCTGCTGCTAGACCCCTTCTTTCCGTTAATTGAAATTTTGCGCGCGCCCTTTACCGGGGATGTCATGCAAACCGCCGTATGGCCTGCGGCCCTTGGGTGGTCTGCCGTGCTGATTGTTGCAACCTTCTGCCTGTTCGCCCGCATGCGCACACGGCTGGCATACTGGGTGTAAGGCGCATGACGGATATTGCGGTTGAAAACCTGCAAATCACCTTTCCGCTGTATCATGGCAATGCCCGCAGCTTGCGCAAATCGCTCAGCAAAACACTGGGCCGTACGCTCAACACCCGCTTCATGCACGATAACCGAGACCGCGTGGTGGTGCAGGCGCTTAAAGGTGTAAGCTTTACCCTGCAACCGGGGGACAGGCTGGGCCTTGTAGGTGGCAACGGGGCGGGCAAAACCACGCTGTTGCGCGCGCTGGCCGGTATTTATGAACCCGTAGGCGGCAGTGTTACGGTGCGCGGCAGCATTGGCACACTGCTAGACCCCGAACTGGGCATGAACATGGACCTAACCGGGCGGGAGAACATTCGCCTGCGCGGCATGTTCTCTGGCCTCAGCAAGGAGCAGACCGCGCAGGTTGAGACCGATGTAGAAAACTTTGCCAGCCTTGGCGCTTTTATGGATCTGCCCGTAAACACCTACAGTTCGGGCATGATGGTGCGCCTTTCCTTTGGCTTGGCCACGGCTATCATGCCCGATGTGTTGCTGATGGATGAATGGTTTATGGCGGGGGATGCCTCCTTCCGTAACCGTGCCCGTGCCCGGCTTGAAAACCTTGTCTCCCGTGCCGATATTCTGGTGCTCTCCAGCCATATGGCGGATGTAATGGCCGATTGGTGCAACCGCCTGATCTGGCTGGATCAGGGGCAGGTACGTATGGATGGCCCCACAGAGCAGGTGCTGGAAGCGTATTTAGGCCGCCCGCTGGAACGCAAGGCAGACGCAGAAAAGCCCGAAGAAACGCCGCCCACCCTCTAAACGCGGTTCTTGCAGCCCATTATTCGGGCTTGCACGCCTTTCAGGGCAGATGTTCCGTGTTCTCCCTGTTCGCAGGGGGCGCAAGTCATGACATACTCAACACCCATCTCGGCCCGCGCACACAGCACAGCCCACACGGAGCATGAATGAACCGGCCCTCCCCGCCTGGCGGACGCCACAAGGCCTGCTTTACCACCGGCAGCATCATGCGCCACGTGCTGGTTATGGCTGGCACCGGGGCCATTGGCCTTATGGCAGTGTTTGCGGTGGATATGCTCAATATGGTGTATATCAGCCACTTGGGTAACACCGCCCTTACGGCTGCCATTGGCTTTGCCGGGGCCGTTATTGGCTTGCAGATTGCCGTTTCCATCGGGCTAACCATCGGCATAAGTGCCGCCACCGCGCGTGAGATTGGCGCAGGCCGTGCGGATGAGGCACGGGGCATTGCCTCCTCCGCCCTTACTGTCATGATCGGGCTGGCAATGGTGCTGGGTATCGGCACCATGATTTTTGCCCACCCCATTCTGGTGCTGTTTGGCGCGCAGGGTGAGGCCTTGGCCAACGCCACCACATTCCTGCGCACCGTTAGCCCCGCTTTGCCCCTTATTTGTGCGGGTATGGGGGCTTCCTCCCTTATGCGCGTGGTGGGGGATGCCAAGGGCTCCATGCACATTACGTTGCTGGGGGCCGTAGTTGCTGCGGTGCTGGACCCTCTGTTTATTTTTGGGCTGCATGAAGGGCTTATGGGGGCGGCTATCAGCACAGTGCTTTCACGCGCGGTGGTGGCAACAGTGGGCCTGCGCGGCGCATTGCGGCACGATATGCTGGCCATGCCACAAGCCCACCGAATTGTGCCCGATACCAAACGCGTGGCCACGGTGGCTTTTCCGGCCATTCTTACCAATCTGGCCACGCCTGTTGGGGGTGTGTACGTTACGCAGGCCATGGCGCACTTTGGGTTGGCCGCTGTTGCAGGGCAGGCCTCTATCGAGCGTACGGTGCCTGTGCTGTTTGCGCTGGTTTTTGCACTTACCGGATCTGTTGGCCCTATTATGGGCCAGAACCTTGGCGCCGGGCAGTGCGACCGTGTGCGAGAAACCCTGCGTGCAGCCCTCAAGCTGGTGATTCTGAGCGTTGGGGCCACATGGTTGCTCCTGTTCTGTGCGCAAAACGGCGTTGTGGCTATGTATGATGCGCAAGGCGATGCTGCGGCCCTTATCCATATGTTCTGCACATGGACAATCGGCAGTTATCTGTTTGTGGGCATGCTGTTTGTAGCGAATGCCGCCTTTAACAACCTTGGTTTTCCGCTGTATTCCACCGCTTTTAACTGGGGCCGGGCCACGCTGGGCACCATTCCGTTTGTAATGATGGGCGCACGCTTTGGCCCGCTTGGCGTGCAGGCCGGGCAAGCGCTGGGGGCGATAGTGTTTGGCTCTTTTGCAGTCTTGACGGCGTTCCGTGTGACACAAACATTAGAAGTCTCTCCCGCACAGCATCCTCTGGCAGCGGGAGTGCGGAGCAGCACACCGGTTTCCGATGTTCCCACCACCAGCGCAGAAGCTGCCATGGCGGAACTGGACGAACTGGAAAGTGCCTCTGAACTGTGTGAGGAAGACAGGAAGACCAACCATGTCTAAGCTGACAACTGAAGAACGCAACGCCCTGCCCGATGATGCCTTTGCCCTGCCCGGCCGCCGCTACCCCATTCCCGATGCCACCCATGCGCGTGATGCGCTGGCACGGGCCAGCGAAATGCTGCACCGGGGGAACCTGACGCAGGAAGAATATGATACCATCCACGCCAAGGCGGAGGATGTTCTGCGCCGCGAACGAATGTAGTATTTAAACCCATATGCTAAACCGCCTGTATGCCCGCGTTTTGCGGCACGCCGCCAGCCCCTACGCGCCTTTATGGCTGGCGGCGCTGGCTTTTGCAGAAGCCAGCTTTTTCCCCCTTCCGCCAGAAACGCTACTGGTGCCCATGGTGTTGGCACATAGGCAAAAGGCATGGGTTTATGCCGCCATCTGCACGGTAGCCAGTGTGGCCGGTGGCCTGCTGGGCTGGCTGATTGGGGCAGCATTGCTGGATACGATAGCCCGCCCGATTGTGCATTTTTACCATGCCGAGGCCACGCTTCTGACCTTGCAGGAAAAATTCCGCCAATGGGGTGTGTGGATTATTCTGCTTAAGGGGCTAACGCCTATCCCCTACAAGTTTGTAACCATTGCCAGCGGCATGGCGCATTTTGCCATTTTGCCTTTTATGCTGGCCAGCCTTGTAACGCGCGGTGTGCGGTTTATGCTGGTGGCGGGCCTTTTGTGGCGCTTTGGGGCCCCTATTCAGGATTTTCTGGAAAAACGCCTGCCGCTGGTGGCCGGGGCATTTGCCATCGTGTTTTTAGGCGGCATTATTGCGCTGAAATATCTGTAAGTCTGGCCCTTGCATAAAAGCCCACGCGGGGCAGAACCCCTGCCCTGTGGCTTGTGCCCTGCCCGATTGCAGCGCAAAATGGTAGCCAGATTTTAAACATCTTGCTTGAGTGATAACCGGGAGAAAAAACGCGGATGCCAACCCAGATAGCTGTGATTACAGGCGCAGGCGCCGGTATTGGCCGCGCGGCGGCACGTGCGCTGGGCCGCGCCGGGTTTGATATTGCCCTGCTGGGCCGCAATGAAAAGCGGCTGAAAGAAACAGCAGAAAATCTGGGCAAACATTCTGTGCGGTCATTGGTTATTCCGCTGGATGTTTCAGACGCCAAAGCCGTGCAGGATGCGGCAGAGCGTATTGAAACAGAACTTGGCCCCATTTCGGTTTGGGCCAACTGCGCCGGGGCCACGGTTGTTGGGCAGGTTTCCACTCTTTCTGCCGATGATATCCGCCGGGCCACAGAGGTAACCTATCTGGGCAGCGTAAACGGCACATTGGCCGCACTTGGCGTTATGCGTCGGCGCGGGCAAGGGGCTATTATCAATCTGGATCTGGCCCCCAATTTACGCGGCATGCTGCTTCAGGCAGCAGAAAACGGGGCACGTTCTGCCCTGCGCGGTTTTTGTGAAAGCCTGCGCCCAGAGCTGCGGCACGATGCCGATAATATTCGCGTGGTGATGGTGGATTTACCCGCCATCAACACCCCCCATTATGGCTGGACACGCAACCTTACGGGCAAGCGCTTAAAACCCGTTGGCCCGGTGTATGAACCCGAAGTAGCGGCAGAAGCCATTTGCCGTGCCGCCTTTAGCACCAGCCGCTCTATCTCCATTGGCGCCACCAACAGCTTTGCCGCCCTGTGGCACATGATTGCCCCCGGCTGCCGTGAAGCCCGCTTGGCAGAGAAAGGCTATAAGGCCCAGATGGAGCATGATTGGGCAGAAGGCCCGCAGCCGGATGATTTGTACAAATCCGTGCCCGGTTCCTTTGGGGCGCAAGGCCCGTTTAATGAACACTCCCGCAGGGTGGACAGCCCGCTAACCTTTTTTGTTTCCAGCAGCTTGCGGGCAAGCATTTTTGGTGCGCTTACGGCCATGAGCCTTACCGCCCTGATGGCGCATATTCGTAACTGCCGGAAATCCTGACCACCTGCTTTCTGCCCCGTGTGGTTTTTCTGCTGCACGGGGCAAATTTTTGCGGCCTTAATGATGCCATCTGAATAAACAGCCAGAAATCAGTTCAAACGCCCGCGTGGTTTAATAGGCTGCTGGCGCATTTGCTGGTGCATGTGCAAACCATGCATCAGGCGGTCTGCATCTGCTGGTGGCAGCACAAGCCCTACCGGGCCAAAGGCCGGGTGCTGAAAAGCCAGAACAGAACCATCCGTGCTGGCTTCGGGTTGAAGCGCCCATTTGGTGCGCGTAACAGGTGTAAAAGTAGCGCCTTCTATGGGCGGCAGCTCCTTACCTTCCAGCATTGTTTCCCGGCACTGGCCCAAAACCTGAATCAGCCGGGTGATGTCTTCTACCGAAAGCGCAATATCTACCGCAGGCTGATCTTCCTGCTCTAGCACCTTAAGATGTACTTCTGTGTGGTCTGCTGAAAGAGACAGATCAAGCTTGGAAGACATATAACCTCCTACCCTCGGTTACCCCAAAACAGGCTTGCGCCCTTTCGGCTCACCAAAAAACTTTACGCTGATATGGTGTGGCAAAGCCCCTTAAACCAGAGCACCACCCCACACCCACCATGCGGCGTGTGCATCTGCCAACCTGTCTGCCGCTTCTCGCGCGGCTTCTACGGTAGGGAACACGCCAAAACACGTGGCGCCAGAACCGCTCATGCGGGCCAACTGGCATTCTGGTTGCATGGCAATATCGGCCAACACCCGCTTAACGGGCGGGCATACATTGCATGCCGGAGCTTCCAGACTGTTTTCCTGCGCCTTTAAGGTTTCCACCATAGCAGCACTATTGGGCCAGCTTTGCGGCAAAGCAGCCCTAGGCACAAAATCGCCGGTTCTTTTGCGGAACACATCCGGGGTGGAAACAGCCTGCCCGCAATTTACCAACACAAGGCCACACTCTGGCAAACGCGGCGCGGGGGTAAGGGTTTCCCCAATACCTTCCATCCGCACGGTCTGGCTTAGCAGGCATACGGGCACATCCGCCCCCAATGTTTCCGCTACACGGAACAGGGTTGGTTCACCCACCTGCGCGTTCCATGCCCGGTTTAGCAGGCGTAGGGCCGCAGCGGCATCTGCCGAACCCCCACCAATGCCAGAGGCCACGGGCAGGTTTTTTTCCAGCACAAGGCAGCCGCCCTGCACATTGGCATCCGGCCCGGCCAGATCACGCAGCACTGCGGCGGCTTTCATAACCAGATTATCAGCCCCGGCGGCATCTGCCCCAAGGGCGCGGCCAAAGCGGCCTTCCAGCTTGAGATGCAGAGGTTCAGAACCCGGCTCATAACGCAGCACATCACCAGCGCCAGCAAACACCACAAGGCTATCCAGCAAGTGGTATCCATCTGGCCTGCGGCCAGTAACGTGCAAATACAGATTGATTTTTGCAGGGGCAATTTCTGTCAGGGTTGTGGTTGCAACATCCAGAACATCAACTGTCATGGCGTGTGTGTTCCTTTATCCTGCGGCGCAACTTTAGCAGGCGCGGCCTGATCTGCCTTTTTGGCATCCGGCTCCACACCTGCGCGCTTGAGCGCAGCACGTATCAATACTTCATCCGACGGAATAGGGTGCAGCCCCAAAGCCACGTTCCACTGATCTATGGCTTCGGTCTTGCGGCCCTGCCGCCAGTAAACCTCGCCCAGATGATAATTCACTTCCGGGTCTTCTGGTGTTTTTTCTGCGGCTTTTTCTAAAAGATCCAGCGCCTCGTTCAGGTCTCCACGCTCTGCGCGCACCCAGCCGAGGCTGTCTGTAATAGCGGCATCATCGGGGGAAAGCTGGTGCGCCTTGCGCAAAAGTTTTTCGGCTTCGGGCAGGTTTTCATGCCGCTCCACCATAGAATACCCCAGAAAATTCAGCAGCATGGATTCGTCTGGCGCGTAAGCCAGTGCGGCGCGGGCATCATCCCGCGCGTGGGGCCAATCCCCCATTTCGTGGTACACCATGGCGCGCAGGAAAAGCAGCGTCCAATCCACATCTTTTTGGGCTGTGGCAAGGTCTATGGCTTTGGTATAGGCGGCAATTGCGCCTTTCCAGTCCTTCTGCTGCACCAGCGCATTGCCCAAGGCACGCTGAAGCAGAATCTGATCTGGCAACTGGGCCACAAGCGGGCGCAACAGGTTTACCGCCTCGGTGGCCTGATCGGGCGTGGAATCCAGCACCGCCAGCCGCAGCCGCGCCACGGGGGACATGGGGTCAGACTGCGGCACGCGCAGCAATGTTTCACGCGCAGCAGCCCCGTGGTCTTCATCAATCTGGATTTCGGCCAGCATCAGACGGGCTTCAGCCAATGTGGGGTCCATCGCCAAGGCAAAGCCCAGCATCAGACGTGCGGCCTCGTTAAACTGGTAGAGGTTGGCATCATTCCCCACCATGCCGCCTGTGGCTGCGGCCTGTTGGGCTTGCTCCCGCCCCTGTTGGCGCAGCAAAAACGCCGTAAGAATGTAAGCCCGCGCAATACCTCCGCGCGCCGATGTAACCGGGAAGTGCGAAATGGTGGCCTGAAGCTGCGGGCCAGCCAGCAACAGAACTGGATCATCCCCTTCCAGCTTGCGCAGCTCGGCGCGGGCTTTTTCTTTCTGCCCGTGCTCCCACAACCATGCGGCGTAGGAACGGGTGAGCAGCAGATCACCCCCCGGCATGATCTTGCGCGTTGCATCAAAAAGCTGGCCTGCGCGGTCTGTCTGGCCTGCTACCTGCGCAATCAGGGCGGCGTGCAGCGTGTAAAACGGCACCAGAACAGATTTTTGAATATGGGTCAGGCTTTCCACCGCCGCATCCGCATGGCCTTGGGCCTGTTCACACCATGCCAGCAATAGCGGCATAATAAGATGTGTCAGCGGGTCTGTGCGTGCTTGGTGGTAATAGGTTAGCGCCTCGCCCCACTCACCGCGCGCAGCGGCATCGTTCCCCAACACCAAAGCGGAGATGACGCTTTGCGCGCCGGGCAGCTTATCCAACTTGTGGGCCAGCGGCACCGCATCGGCATCCCCCGCCATAACACTGCGCACAAAAGCCTGCTTCAGCAGGTCCATATTCTGTGGGTCTGCGGCTGCGGCCTGGCGGAAAGAGCGTGCGGCCTGAAGGTCATCCCCCCTGCGAACGGCAATGACGGCGCTTAGAAACGCCCCCGAATCGACATGCCCGACAGGCGCATGCATAACCGCAGTATCTGCTTTGGGTTCGGCCCCTTTAAGGGCTGCGCCAGATGTATCGGGCTGGGCCGCATACAGCGGAGAAGCCAGCACAGTGGCGGAAAGCAGCATGAAAACCGTAGGCAGAAGGCGACAAAACAGCATAAGAACCCTATCTACAGGATACGGTGGCAACCGGGCAGGCCGCCCACGGATGCCCCACCCCTTCTGGCAGAGCGGAAAGGAACGACATGAACGACTGGTTTTGTCTAACGCGCCCGCGCCAAACCACCAAACCGTCCGCTTTATGATACGGTTTATATGATGGAAGCTGCTCTGTCTCTCCTGCGCCTTTATACGGAATGGGGCGTGGATGTTGCTGTAACCGATGCTGCGGTCGATCATCGGCATGCCGGGGCCGGGCTTGTGTTGCCTCCGCTACGGGGCAAAACGCCCCAACAGGCACCACCGTACACACCGCCGCAGCCCGGAACGGGCAGAACACCGGCACCTGCCACCACTGCGCAACGCCCCCCACAGCAGCAGCCTGCCCCCACCAGCTTTGCAGATACCGTGGAACAGGCGCAGCGCCTTGCCGCCGCCGCCACTACGCCAGAAGAGCTGTTTCAGGCGATGGATTCCTTCATGGCATGCCCTTTGCGCGGCGCTGCCATGCACACCCTTATGCCCGCCGGGCCACACCACGCCCCGTTGATGCTGATTGGGGAAGCCCCGGATGAGGATGAAGATAGAAGCGGGCAGGTTTTTGCAGGCCTATGTGGCACCCTGCTGGATACCATGCTGGCCCCACTGCCTTTGGAACGCAGCCAACTGGCCCTTGCTACGGCCCTGCCGTGGCGGCCAGCCGGGGGCACCGCACCAACAGAGATGGATCAGCGCATCTGCCGCCCCTTTCTGGAACGCGCCATAACGTTATTTGCCCCCCAGCGCCTGTTGCTATGCGGGCGGCTGCCTGCCCGGATGCTGCTCGGCAAAACAACGGATCTGCCCCGCCGCAACTGGCAGGAGATTACCTTGCCGGGGTTGCCTGCGTTGCCGGTTATGGTCATGCGCCATCCGCTTCAACTTCGGGCCAGCCCCGCTGCACGGCGTGAAATATGGGCAACACTGATGACGGTGATGGATACCCTGCGCCAAGACAGCCAAAGCATGTAATCAGCACACGCATGTAAGCGTAAGCGCTACGCCAGATGTTACAGAATATGTCAGCAAGAAATACGTTGCATAAACCGTGGGAATACCTGCGCAAATCATAGAAATTCTTCCAGCTTGACCAGCGATTCACCACAGGGAATGCAACAATTTTTGAAGAACCTTTCCCTTTTCTTACAGACAGGAAACTTGCCTTTTAGGCTGGAAGGGCCTAGACCCCGCCAGCCATGCGAGCGATAGGTCAAATTCCTCATCAGATCGCGGCAAAAGCCATTCTGGCTGGTGCCGCCCTTTTGGCCAGCGCTTCCGTCGTTGTGACGAGAGCCCATGCCAAGCCCCCGGAAGCCGGGCCAGAACCGTACAGCGAAGAGCTGGCTATGGTTCTGCCACGCCAGGCTTTCCCCGAAGGTGATGATGTTACACTCCCCAAACCTCTTCCCCCGGAAGTTGCCACTCAGGTGCGCGCTATTTTGCGCCTGCAACAGCAGGGGGCGTTCACGGAAGCCATTAGCAGCACCACGCATCTCACAGATTCCACCCTGTTGGGTGAGCTACAGGCAGACCGTTACCTAAACCCGAATTACCACCCCAACGCGACCGAGCTGCGGAACTGGCTGAAACAATACACCAGCTATGCCGATGCTCCGGCCATATGGGCACGCCTTGCCGCGCTGCCCGAACGGGGTGGCCCGTTACCCCCTGCCCCACCGGCAGACCACTTAGCCCCGGCCCACGCCGCCCTTGCGGCTGGCCCACTGGCGCAGGAATTCACCCGTAACCCCCTGCTAGACCGCACCTTGCGCGAACGCACCACATGGGGGCTAAAGGGCGTGCACAGTGCATTGCACCTTATCAGCATTACACCGGGCATGACGCCCGCTTACGCGGCCCAGCTTCAAGCGGAAACCGCACAGGCCATGCTGGTTTCGGGTGAAACGGATATGGCGCTGGATATTGGCCGCACGGCTGTACACCTTTCCCGCGAGCGCAATCCACTGGCCAGCTACATTACAGGGCTGGCCCTGTGGCAGAAGCAAGCCTACGCAGAAGCCATTCCGTTTTTTGAAAAAGCCTCCCACGCCCCGCGCGCCATGCCTGAAATGCGGGCCGCCTGCGCCTTTTGGGCCGCACGTGGGCACGGAAAAACCGGCAATGCCCATGCTCAGCATGTGTGGCTCCAACACGCGGCAGCTTTCCCGCGTAGTTTCTATGGGCTTCTGGCCTATCGGATGTTGCAGCCAGCCCCGGCAGACCATGCGGCCTCTAACGCCCATACACACGCTATTGGCTTTAAGCCGCTGGAAAACAGCCCCGTTCCGGATAACGGTGCGTCCTCCGCTCCGGTGCTAACGGAAATTGATATCGAAGCCGTTGGCAGTTCCGAAGTAGGCCGCCGCGTGTTTGCCCTGCTGCAAGTTGGTGAGCCGGAAATGGCAGAAAACGCCATCCGCCGCGCATGGCCAGACCTGCGAGACGTGACACTGGCGCGGGCCTTCCAGCTTGTGGCGCAAACAGCCGGGCTGCATGATCTGGCTACAGAAATGGCCGATGCCCTGAACACCCATGCCGCCACGGCGCAGAATGCAGAGGATACACCCCTGCCCCTGCTGCGCCCCCGGCACGGCTTTACCATGGACCCTGCCCTTGTTTACGCACTCGCCCGTGTGGAATCGAACTTCGACCCACGTGCTGTTTCCGGCGCAGGGGCGCATGGCCTGATGCAGATCCGCCCTCTTACGGCTGATTTTGTCACCAGCGAGTCCCCCACCAATCTGAACCACCATTTTGTGCATTCCGCCGAAGCCCTGCATGACCCCAGCATCAATCTGGAAATCGGGCAGCGCTATGTGCAGTATCTGGCGGGGCTAACGCGCCAGAGCAACCACACAGAGGCACGTGGTGGAGATATTATCCGCCTGCTTGCCAGCTATAACGCAGGGCCTTCCGCCCTTGCGCATTGGGAAAGTTCCACCGGCCCAGCAGCTAATGATCCGCTGCTGTTTATGGAGCTGCTACCCAACACAGAAACGCGGGATTACGTGCACCACACCCTTGCTTACCTGTGGATGTATGCCGCCAAGATGAAGCTGCCGACACCTTCCCTTACAGCCTTGGCCCAAAGCACATGGCCAGACTTTGAGGATGAAAAAGCACTGGCGCATACGCTCAACACCCGCACCCTTCATTAAGGCTCTGCGGCGCAGGTTTAGAGGGCTTATCGCATAAAAAAGGGGCGCAGCTTTAACCGGCTGCGCCCCTTTTTTATAACCTGTTGCAAGGCTGCATGAGAGCCCCTTGGGGCAGGCCAAATACCTGCCCGCGTGGTGGCCTCTCAGTTTTCCGCCAGAGGCTGCCTGCTGGCCCGCACGCGAGAAACACGACGGCCCTCCATTTCCAGCACCTCAAACAGCCATCCCTCGTAAGCCACCTTATCCCCCACCGCTGGCACACGACGCAGAAGGGCCAGAATAAGGCCGCCCAGCGTGTGGTAGCTGCCTTCTTCCGGCAGGGTTTTGATGGCCAGTTGGTCTTTCACTTCATCGGCGGATTCCGTGCCATCCAGCATCAGCACCGCATCTGGGGCCGGTTCTGTGTTCAGGCGCGTGAGTTTTTGAGGCTCGTGCGAAGTTTCCCCCACAATGGCATCAAACAAATCAGACGCCGTAACAATGCCTTCAAACGCCCCGTATTCATCAAACACAAAGGCCATGCCCAGTGGAATACTGCGCATGCGCTCCAGCATATCCAGCGCGGAAATACTATCTGGCACCACCACCATTGGGCGCAAACCTGCCTCTATAGAGGCAGGCATGCCGTCTAGAACGCGGTCCAGCATATCCTTGGCCAAAACCACACCTACGGGGTTATCCACCCCACCCTCGCACACCACAAGGCGGGCATAGGTGGTTTGCTTGAGTGCCTGCACCAGTGCCTCGCGCCCGGCATGGCGGTCTATCCATACCAGCTCGTTTCTGGGGGTCATGATGGCACGCACGGGCCTGTCTGCAAGGCGCAGCAGACGTTCGATCATGGTGCGTTCTTCATGCTCCAGCACGCCCAAGCGCGCGCCTTCTGCAATGTAGGCTTTCAGTTCTTCTTCCGTCAGCGTCTGGTTTACAGCATCTGCCGCACCCATCAGGCGCAGAACCACGTTGGAAGACTGGCGCAGCAGCCACACCACCGGGCGGGTGGCATTGGCCAGAACCTCCAGCGGTGCAGCCAGACGGGCGGCCACTTTTTCTGGTTCGCGCAGGGCCAGTTGCTTGGGCACAAGCTCACCCAGCACCAGCATAATCGCCGTAATCAGCACCACCACCACAATCATGGAAAGCTGCGGGGCAATAGGTTTAATGGCCGGAATACGCTCCAGCATGGGGGTAAGGTGTGCTTCTATCTGCACCCCACCAAATGTGCCTTCCAGAATGGAAACAAGTGTCATGCCCACTTGCACTGTGGGCAAGAAGATTTGCGGGTCTTCCGCCAGCCGCATGGCCCGCTCGGCCCCGCGT
The DNA here is from genome assembly GCF_008704325.1 of Acetobacter sp. DmW_125128. Lineage (NCBI taxonomy): Bacteria > Pseudomonadati > Pseudomonadota > Alphaproteobacteria > Acetobacterales > Acetobacteraceae > Acetobacter > Acetobacter sp. DmW_125128. Next base: position 79,486 of record NZ_VHOP01000038.1, read on the forward strand.
ACACCTTGTTCCTGCAACATGACCAGCCGGGGGATACGCACGGAAATAAGTGCAAGTTCCCCCATGGCAAACACGGCGTTCAGCAACACCAGAAAGAAAATGACAAGAATGGAAAGTGCCATGAAAAACGATATGCCCTCTGTGTAGGGTACCCGCGTGGCGGGTTTCTGGCGGGCAGAATAGGGGATGATTTCCCCCAAAGCCACAGCTAGGCCATACAGGAAAGCGTATTGCCTTATGCGGCGGCAGTATGTCTGCCTTCCGGATAAAGCGGACCAATTCGGTATGTTTTAGGCGTTCAGCGCAAAAAAAGAGCGGCCCCTTGCGGGAACCGCTCCTTTTTAAAACCCGATTCGGAAGGCCCGATCAGTCTGCCGCAGTGGCTTCTACTGCTGGCTTTGCTACCGGAGCATCGTTTGCGCCTTCGGCTGTGCGAATCACCTTCACACGTGGGGCCTTGGCAGGCTTGCGTGCGGCAATGGCGTCCATCTGTTCTTCCACCTGTTTGGAGAAGACGTACTGGGCCGGGCGCTGGTTTGCCAGCGAGATTTCCGGAGCCATTGGTTTTTCTGTTTCGGGGCCAAACAGCGCCACTTTGGCAATATGCCAAGGGCGGCGCACGGCATCCATCACAGCGGTGGATTCGTAACCGGAATGCACCATGCAATCAGCGCATTTTTCGTAGTTACCGGTGCCGTAATCATCCCACTTCGTGTCATCCATCAGCTCACGGAAGGACTTGGCATAGCCTTCACCCAGCAGATAGCACGGGCGCTGCCAGCCAAACACGTTACGCAGCGGCTTGCCCCACGGCGTGCAGTGGTACTGCTCGTTCCCCGCCAGGAAGTTCAGGAACAGCGGAGACTGCGTAAACCGCCATTTGTGGCCTTTGCCCAAACGGAAGATATCGCGGAAAAGCTGCTTGGTTTTCTGGCGGTTCAGGAAGTGTTCCTGATCTGGTGCGCGTTCGTAGGCATAACCCGGTGCGGTCATGATTCCGTCCACGCCCATTGCCATCACTTCATCAAAGAAACTGGCAACACGCTGCGGATCTGCGCCATCAAACAGGGTGCAGTTGATGGAAACGCGGAAGCCGCGCTCCTTGGCTTTTTTAATGGCTGCCACGGCACGTTCATACACCCCATCCTGGCAGACGGAGGAATCGTGCATGGTTTTGTCACCATCCAGATGCACATCCCAAGAGAAGAAGGGGGATGGTTCATATTCATCCATCTTCTTTTCAAGCAGCAGGGCATTTGTGCACAGGTAAACGTATTTTTTACGCGCAATCAGACCGCGAATAATCTGCGGCATTTCCTTGTGCAGCAGCGGTTCACCACCGGCCACAGCCACAACTGGCGCGCCTGCCTCGGCATCTGCATCCATGCATTCCTGCACGGTCATGCGCTGGTTGAGAATGGCAGCCGGGTAGTCGATCTTCCCGCAACCTGCGCATGCCAGATTGCAACGGAAAAGCGGCTCAAGCATCAGCACAAGCGGATAGCGCTTCCGCTTCTTGAGATGCTGTGTGACGACATATTTGCCGACCCTGACGGCCTGCATTATCGGTACGGCCATAAACCCCCGCTCCGGCGCATCACTTACGCCCGTATCGTGACTGGAAAGAACTTGTTCAGTTCAGTGTGTAACAAGAAACGCGGCCGTGCTACCCGCGGCAAGTATTTCCGCCCTGAGCCATCAGGTGGTCAGACAGCATACTGAATACACGCGTTACGCGGCCACGCATGAAAGAAGATATTGGCCTGCATATATGTTGTGTGGTTTGTCAAGCTCAAGTGTTTTCACACTCCTGTTGCAAAAAGGCCACAATCACCAGCTTGTTTTGTTTCAATACTTGCGTTCTTGCGTGAAACATTAAACCACATGCCATCGGATCGCGATGTCTGTCGGCATGCAAACGCGGCGTAAGACACACTTCGGGTTGCGTCATCCGCCCAGGTACCAGACAGCAGCCCGCAACAAAAAGATGGAAACGATCGCATGGACAGTTCTCAGGACAAGAGCGCGCCTTCACCGATTCCGACGTTAGGGCGTTTTCCTGCGCTGGACCGGGTTGAGTATCCGGCGGACCTGCGCAATCTCTCGGTTGAGCAG
>NZ_VHOP01000039.1:0-4162 GCF_008704325.1 Acetobacter sp. DmW_125128
CCCGATGAAAGAACATGTCACGCATCCTTCTCGCGGCGTCCATCAGGTTTCCAATACCCGAAATGGCCGGACCACCTCTTTGCTGAGTGATGTGCTCGACGCGCTGACTAAGACAGATTTGCCGTTATCGGCTTATGATATCCTCCGGTGTGTCAGTCATCCAGATCGCCGCCGAGTTGCCCCGCCTACAATTTATCGAGCCCTGGAAAAGCTGATCGCTGACGGGCTCGTCGGGCGGCTCGAAAGTCGAAATGCCTTCGTGCGGATCCGGACAGGCGATCCGTCGCGCCTCGTCTACTGTATCTGCGACCGATGTGGCGCCGCACAGGCGGTGGAAACCACGTCATCGTGCCAGCAGATCGACAGCGCAGCCGAGACCCTTGGATTCCAGGTCAGGCACCGGGTGATGGAAGTGCAGGGCGTCTGCGCTCAGTGCAGTACCTGTCCTTCTTTCTCGTCCGCGTTGCAACGCCCCCAACAGAACGATCTTCCGACACGCGCCCCCAAATGAGCCGCTGCCCTCTCATCGCCCTTCTTCGTCAAGGTTCTTCAATGTCATCGACCACCATCGCGTCCTGTTCCGCATCACATTCCCCAAAGGACGTTCTCGCCCGGCGTGTGGACGGCGCTCTCTCCGATCTTTCGGCAATCATGTCAGGTGACCGACCTTCTGAGCCTGTTTTCCGGTCAGACGCCGATGCACTTTCCCTGGTCCGGCACGACACGGCCCATGTTCTGGCACAGGCCGTCAGTGAACTGTTTCCCGGCACCGCGCTTGCGACAGGGCCCGCCACGGAGCAGGGATTTTTCTACGATTTCGCGGCTGAGCGCGCTTTCACGGATGATGATCTCGTTCGGATCGAAGCCCGCATGCACGAGATTGTCGATCGGGACGAAGCGATCATCCGGGAAGAATGGACGCGTGAGAGCGCCCTTGCCTGGTGTAAGGAGAACGGACAGCCCTACAAGGCGGAGATCATCCGGTCCCTGCCTGTTGATGCTATCCTGAGCTTTTACCGACAGGGCAGCTTCGTCGATCTCTGCCGGGGGCCACATCTCGCCAGCACCGGGCAGATCGGACACGCCTTTCGGCTTCTCGGCACAGCCGGGGCCTACTGGAAGGGCGACCGGAACAACCCGATGCTACAAAGGATTCACGGCACGGCCTGTCGTGATGCCGACGAACTGGCGGCGTGGGAGCGACGTCAGGAAGAAGCGGCACGCCGCGATCATCGCCGACTTGGACGCGAGATGGATCTATTCCATTTCCAGCCTGAAGCACCGGGAGCGGTCTTCTGGCATCCAAATGGCTGGACGCTGTTCCAGACGCTTCTCGCCTATCTACGCACGCGCCAACAGGCCGAGAACTATGTAGAGATCAATACGCCCGACATTATGGATCTGTCTCTCTGGCAAGCTTCCGGCCATTGGGAAAAATTCGGGGAGAACATGTTCACCACCGAGACCGAAGGCCGCACCTACGCCCTCAAGCCCATGAACTGTCCCGGTGGCGTGCAGGTTTTCCGTCATGGCCTGAAGAGTTATCGTGACCTGCCCCTGCGGATGGCTGAATTCGGCAAGGTCCATCGCTTCGAACCGTCAGGAGCGCTGCATGGCCTCATGCGCGTGCGCGCATTCACGCAGGATGACGCGCATATTTTCTGCACGCCGGAGCAGATGGAAGCTGAGACGCAGCGGATCTGCCATCTTGTGCTCTCAATCTATAAGGATTTTGGCTTCGACGATGTCCGTATCAAATTCTCTGACCGACCCGAAAAACGTGTCGGATCGGACGAGATCTGGGATCGCTCAGAGGACGCGTTACGGCGCGGGGTCGAAGCTTCGTGCCTTTCCTACACGCGCAATCCGGGGGAAGGTGCTTTTTACGGTCCCAAGCTGGAATTCGTACTGCGTGATGCAATCGGACGAGACTGGCAGTGCGGTACCGTGCAGGTCGATCTCAATCTGCCTCAGCGTCTGGACGCGCATTATGTCGGCGCGGATGGGGACAAGCATCCGCCCGTCATGCTGCACCGCGCCCTGTTCGGTTCGCTGGAACGTTTCATCGGCATTCTCCTTGAACACCATGCCGGCCATCTGCCCTTCTGGCTCGCTCCCGTTCAGGTCGTTGTGGCGACAATCACCGCCGCCGCAGACGAGTACGCGGACGATCTGATCAAAGCACTCCGCCAGCGTGGCATCCGCGTGGCACCCGATCTCCGTAACGAGAAAATCGCCTACAAAATCCGCGAACACAGTCTCGCGAAAGTGCCTGTGCTGCTGATTGTCGGAAAGAAAGAAGCACAGGCGGGAACCGTCTCCATCCGGGAGTATGGAAACCCGGATGCACCAACAATGACAATGGAAACAGCCATCGACCTGCTGGCTGACGCCTCCCGCTTCCGCCTGCCAAAGGTCTTTGGCGCATGAAGGGACTACGCGCTGCTCTCGCGGATCTCTGGTATCTGAGCCGACCCTATTTCACCTCGGCGGAACGCAAATCGGCCTGGACTTTGCTTGGCGTCGTACTGGGGCTGACCCTTCTGCTTGTGGGGGCGGATGTGCTGCAATCGTTTTCGCGTAACATTTTCTATACCGCTCTACAGCAGCGGGACGTCACATCCTTCCTGCGTGGTCTGTTCTGGTTCGTTCACACCCCGACGATGCCGATCCCCGGCTTCTTCATCATCGCAGTTCCTTCCCTGCTGGCGGCGGTATACGCCACCTACCTGCAACAATTACTGCAACTGCGCTGGCGGCGCTGGCTCACACATCGCATGGTCAGTCAGTGGCTTGACCAGAACGTCGCTTTCCGGATTGCCATAGAGGAAACCGGTCTGACCGCTGTTGGCGATAATCCCGATCAGCGTATCCAGGAAGATATCGACGGCTTCGTGCGGAACACGTTATCGCAGTTCCTCGACATCGTGTCACGGCTTGTCACTTTGTTCAGCTATGTCGGCCTACTCTGGGTGCTGTCGGGTGCGATCTCGATATTCGGCGTACGTATCCCAGGATATTTCCTGTGGATAGCTCTTCTTTATTCACTCTTTGCATCGGTCGTCACGCATCTGACGGGTCGTCGCCTGATTCCACTGCGGATCGCCCAGCAGAAAGCGGAAGCTGACTTCCGGTACAGTCTGGTTCATATCCGCGATCACGCGGCTAGCATCGCTCTCAGTGATGGGGCCGATCATGAGAAGCGTCTTCTGATCGGGAAATTCGACGTCATCTACGACAACTTCCTCGGGATTATGAAACGCGCCAAATGGCTTGGTTTCCTGACGGATGGTCTGGGAACATTATCAGGAAATTTTGCTCTTCTCGTCGGATCAATCCGCTATTTCGCTGGCAAGATCACCTTCGGTACGCTGATGCAGCTTGTGCAGGCTTTTTCCCGCGTTGAGGACGCACTCGGATGGATCTGGTCCTCCTACGCGTCACTTACTGAGTGGCGGGCCAATGTTGCTCGTCTGGCTACTTTCCAGCGCACGATGGATCGTGCGTCTGTCGGCACCGGGAAAACCACGCGCGAAATTAAGCCGACCGTGTGCGACATTGTGACTGATCATCTGGATATATACCGTCCGGATGGTTCGGTGCTTCTGTCGTCGGTAAACATAACATTGCCCAGAGGGCATGATATTGTCCTGATCGGGCCATCAGGTCTCGGAAAATCGACGCTTCTACGCACGCTCGCCGGTATCTGGCCGTTCACCAGCGGCACAATACGACTGCCTGCGGAGGAGATGATGTTCGTTCCGCAGCGTCCCTACCTTCCTCTTGGAACTCTGCGCGCCACCCTATGCTATCCCCGCGCCCCCGAGACCGTTTCCGATGATCGTCTTTGCACCGTCCTCGCGCAGGTCGGCCTGTCGGCCCTGATCGACGATCGGGATACTGAGGGCAGATGGACGGAACGGCTGTCGCCGGGAGAGCAGCAACGCCTGATGTTTGGTCGCGTTCTGCTCAATCAGCCGGCATGGGTGTTTCTGGATGAATCGACATCGAATCTTGATACCGCCTCTGAAAACCAGCTCTATGACCTCCTGCGCGACCATATCCCGTCAGTAACGATCGTGTCCGTCACGCATCGGACCACGCTACAGGAACGCCATCCGGTGACGATTGATCTTCAGGTTTTCGCTCCATCACAGTAAGC
>NZ_VHOP01000003.1:0-100533 GCF_008704325.1 Acetobacter sp. DmW_125128
GAGCCAGAGCCAGAGCCAGAGCCAGAGCCAGAGCCAGAGCCAGAAGTGGTTGCTGAGAATGTTGAGGGTGCTGCAGATCTATCACCAGAAATGGAAGATGCAGTGGTGACATTTGCATCTATTGAGCCGCATCCGCATATGACAGAACTGGTGGAACAGAACCGTCAGCTACGTCAGGATCTGGCAGATGTGCTGGTGGAGCTAGAAGAGTTCCGTAAAAAGCTGGTTTCTTAAAAAATTGTGTCAGGGGTGGGTTGTGTTGCAGAAAACCTCCTGCTAAACACCACTCCACACTTAACGGGCAGTAGCGCAGTCTGGTAGCGCATCAGTCTGGGGGACTGGGGGTCGTGGGTTCGAATCCCGCCTGCCCGATATTTTCTCTGAAAAATCAGTGTTGCAGAACAACCCAAAAGCCTAACTGGCTTTTGGGTTGTTTCCGTATGCCCACCGGCACCACAGCAGATTAAGTGCAGCCATAGCCGCAGGCCCAACAAACAGGCCAATCAGCCCCCATGTTTCTGCGCCGCCCAGAATACCCAATAGCACCCAAAGGAAAGGCAGCTTGGTGCTGCCGCCAATAAGGGCAGGGCGGATAAAGTGGTCAGCGGTAAAAATAATCACTGCGCCAATGCAAAAAGTTGTAATGGCGGCAACAGAGCTACCCTGCACCAGAATGAGCAGAGAGACCAAGCCGACAGCTATCATGGCGCAAAAAGGAATCATGGCTGCCACGGCCGTAATCACACCAAATAAAGCAGGGTGGGGGGCATGGGCAAATACATAGATAATGCCAAGCAGCAAGCCTTCCCCAATACCTACCAGCACCAGCCCTTGAACAGAGCCGTGAATGGAAGCAACAATCTGGCGCCCGATGCTTTCTCCGCGTTTACCAAAAGCGCGGCATGAAACCACGCGGCACTGGCGGATAACGGAAAGCCCATCTTTATACAGAAAAAACAAGGTTAGGATGGAAAAGCAGAACAATGTGGCGCGATGCGCAACCTGCGAACCCACGGCGCGTGTAACAGCCACACCCTTGCTATCCAGATTACCCAGCATGCCAGAAAGATCACGCGGGTCTGAAAGATGCGCCTCCCACCATTTGCTTATCGCGGCACTTCCAAAAGGTAGGCGATGAATAGCATCGGGCACAGGCACACCATATTCGCGCGCATGAGATAGCCATTCCAGTGCGCTCTGGGCTTCTCCCACAGCTTCCAGCGTTACAAGAGTAAGCGGAATAACAAATAGCAATGCCATGGCTGCCGTAAATAACAAGGGCAGAAGCGTGCCAGAGGCTGCATGAGGCCATTTATTACAAGCGCGCGTATAAAGAGGCCATGTGGCAATGGCAAAAACACTTCCCCATGCCAATGCGGGCAAAAAGCCTTGGATAGTGTAAACGGCTACTCCCACAATAAACAGCGCCAGAACTGTACGCGCCATTTCCTGCCCCCGACGAGAACGCTGGCTTGGTTTGATAAAAGAGCAGCGCGGTGAATCCGGAAGAAATTGTGATGGCAATGAATCGGGCATATTCTGGTGTGTTCTCCCAGGGGTTCCGCAATAACATTTTATCTTCAGCATATTTTGTATGCTGGGGGCGAGCATAAGCTTTGTTATCAGACCATATCGCGGTATGGCGGCGCTGCCTATGCCATAACCAGATATGCCGCATAAGGATCATATTTCCGTATCTTTTTCTGACACTTTCGTTAGTGTCGCGCAGTTTCCTGCGGCGTAGTAAGAACTGATCCTGTCATGCTTAAAAATTTCCTTACCGTTGGCGGCTGGACAATGCTCAGCCGTGTTCTTGGCCTTGTTCGGGATCAGCTTCTGGCAGCTTTTATGGGTGCAGGGGCATTGCAGGATGCCTATCAGGTGGCATTTCGTCTGCCTAACATGTTCCGGCGCTTGTTTGGAGAGGGTGCATTTAACGCAGCCTTTGTGCCTTTGTTTTCTTCTGTAATGACGCGAGAAGGCAAAGAGGAAGCACAGCTTTTTGCACGCAGGGCCTTGGGCGTTATGCTGGTCTGGCTGGTATTTTTATGCGTGCTGGGCGAAATTTTTATGCCGCAGGTACTTAAGGTTATCGCTCCCGGCTTTTTACAAAGTGGGGATAGATACGCTCTAGCCGTCAGCCTGAGCCGTATTACCTTTCCTTATCTGGTGTTGATTTGCGCGGCAGCGCTGCTGGCCGGTGTTCTTAATGGTTTGCACCGGTTCGGTGTGGCCTCGGCGGCTTATCTGGCTTTCAACGTAGTGGGTATTGCAGCCATTCTGCTGGCTTCACCCTTTTTGCCGAATGTTGCTTACGCTGCGGCATGGGGGGTAACGGCATCTGGCGTTGCACAACTGGGGCTGCTGTTCTGGGCGTGTGAGCGTGCGCATTTTGGCCTAATGCCTTTGTGGCCAGCCCTTACGCCCCGTATCCGCCTGTTGCTGCGCCGTATGGTGCCGGGGCTGATCGGCAGTGGTGTTGGGCAGATTAACCTTACTATTGATACCATTATTGGCACACTGCTTCCGGCAGGCAGTGTTTCCCTTATGTATTTTGCGGACCGGATTAACCAGTTGCCTTTGGGGGTTTTGGGGGCGGCGGCTGGCACCACGCTTTTGCCTGTGCTCACGCGCCATTTAGCAGCAGGAGAAACAGATGCAGCGCACGCAGCGCAAAACCGGTCTATTGAATATGTTCTGCTGCTCACACTTCCGGCTGTAGCTGGCTTGCTGGTATTGGCAGGGCCGATCATGATTGTTCTGTTCGGCCACGGATCTTTCACCGAGCATGATGCGCTGCTTTCAGCGCAATCCTTGCGGGCTTATGCTATTGGCTTGCCCGCTTTTGTGCTTGTGAAAGTTCTCTCTCCAGCATTTTTTGCACGCGGGGATACGCGCACACCGGTTTACATCGGTGTTGGTGTGCTGCTGCTTAATTTTGTGCTTAATCTACTGTTCATGAAGCCTCTGGTTCATATGGGGCCACCTTTGGCCAGTAGTTTGGCCGCTGTTATAAATGTGGCTGTGCTGGCTTTTTTACTTCGGCAAAAAAATGCGCTGTTGCTTGCTCCGGAACTATTGGGTGGCATTGCTCGGGTTGGCCTAGGGGCGGCTGTTATGGCGCTGCTGCTTGTTGGCGTAGAAACCTTGCTGCCGCTGCCCACACATTTTCTTATGCGGTTAATATGGCTGACCGTTATGGTAGGGGCCGGGGGCATATTTTATGCCGGTATGTTGCACATGCTGGGCGTTATAGACTTGGCAGATGTGCTGGCGGGGCTGCGCAGGCGCTTAAACCGTAAGCGCGGCTAACGGGCATAAAAAACAAAGGGAGCCGGGGATGGTTGAGATTGTACTGGCGCACCAGGTGGATCTGGCAACATGGCGGGCCGCTACACGCCATTATGTGCAAAAGCAGGTGCTCCCCGAAAGCATAACCTGGCGTGTAGCGGGCAAAGGGCAAACACCTTGGGTGCTGGAAGCGCTAGATTCCACCGATAATGACGCGCCTCTTAACCTTCCGCGTAAGTTGGTAACTGCCGTGTTGGAAGCATTGCAGGCGCATCATCCAGGGCGTTTTGAGCTTTTATATCGTGTTGTTTACCGCTTCACGCATGGCTTGCTGGATATGGAAAATTTACGGGAAGATCCGGATATCCAGCAGCTTCGAGAGCTTGTGCAGAGCGTTAAGCAAGAAACGGAGCAGTTTCGCCTAGCTTTTTCGACATTCAGTAATCAACACCAAAGTAAAAGCCTGCAATACACACCGCAGAACTACATTGTGGAAGCAAATGGACGCTTCTGCATAGAGCGCAATGCCCAACCATGGGAGGTTATGACACCTTATCGGCGGATGTGGTGGGATGGAAACCAACTGCATTTTGCCGTAGGTGAGGCTGAGGCCGCGCATGTTTCTGCGGATATGTGGCAGGCAGACGGGCAGGGCATGTGGCAGGGGTATCCCAACACAGTGCTGGTGCCTACGTTAGAGGATGTTGCACAGGCGGCTTCTCTCACGTCTTTGTCTGCAGAGGCCATGGACTGTAGAGCTTGTTCTTTATGGCAACCTGCCAAGCGCACGGTTTTTGGAGAAGGCGTAGAAAATACGCCTCTGATGTTTGTTGGGGAACAGCCGGGAGATCAGGAAGATCTGGCAGGCCGTCCATTTGTTGGGCCAGCAGGGCAGGTGTTTGATAAGGCGCTGGAAGAAGCAGGTATTTTACGGAATCACATTTACGTGACAAATGCTGTAAAGCACTTCCGCTTTACATGGAGAAACACCAGGCGCCTGCATCAGAAGCCAGATCAGGAGTCTGTCGAGGCCTGCCGAATCTGGTTGGATGCAGAGCGTAGGCTAGTACAACCCAAGCTGATTGTTATGTTAGGTGTTACGGCAGCGCAGAGTCTTCTCAAGCGGCCTGTTACCATCTCGCGCGAGCGCTCTCGCATCTTCCAGTTGAATGAGCAGTGCTCGGGGTTGGTCACGGTGCACCCGTCTTACTTGCTGCGCCTGCCGAATGAAGAGGCCAAAGCGCGGGAATATGCACGCTTTGTAGAAGACTTACGCCTGGCACATAGTTTTATAACGCAGCAGTCAGACTGAGGAGCGTGAGCGTTTGCTACCACTAACAGGCTTGTTCAGGCGCTGGTGTAGCTCTTTGCCCGTTTTAAAGAAGGGAACGAGCTTTTTGCCAACCTGAACCTGCACCCCTGTTTTTGGGTTGCGGCCAACGCGTGGGTCACGCTCTTTTACAGAAAATGCACCAAACCCACGTAATTCTACGCGACTGCCTTCCGCAAGGCTGCTGGTAATGGTGCCAAATACAATATTTACAAGTCGTGTTGCTTCTTTCAGCTGAAGATGCGGATTTTTTTGCATCAGGGCTGTAATCAGCTCGGATCTGGTCATCTTAAGTTCTCCCACCCGGCTGTTGTGTGTACAATAATTATACTCAGAACATTCCGTAATGATGAAGAAGACGTCAAGATAGAAAAGTCTGACGGTATGAACCAGAGAAATACCGCCAGACCTTTTTAGTCGTCAGTTCCTACAAATTTATGCTGTAGGAGACTTCTTGCGGCGGCCACGGCCACCCTGTTCTTCTTCATCCCCAGCGGCATGAATTTTACGGCCAAGGCCAATTTCACGAGCCAGAGTAGAGCGGCGCTCTGCGTAGTTAGGGGCTACCATCGGGTAGTCTGCGGGCAGGCCCCAACGTTCACGGTATTGTTCAGGTGTCATGCCATAAGCGCTCTGTAGGTGGCGCTTCAGCATCTTCAGCTTTTTCCCGTCTTCCAGACAGATAATGTAATCCGGGAATACCGAGCGCTTTACTGGCACTGCTGGCTGAAGTTTTTCCGGCTCATTCTGCGGATGTTCAGCGGTTTTCAGTGCCTGATAAATATCACGGATCATGCCCGGGATAAGTGCAGGGTCTGTCTGGTTATTGGAGACGTGTGCGGAAACGATCTCTGATACCAGATCAAGAAGGGGAGAGTAGTCCTGGTTCTCACTCATGATAAATCCAATAGGAATTTGGTGTGAATATCTGCACTCCATACTCCTTTAACTGTAGTTTGTGAATGGTGAACTCACAATTTCAGCGCATAATTGTCCATAAAAGAACATTATTGGAAGCAATGCAGAAAGTTTTGCTCATTTCAAATAATAAACAAACGGTAATATTTCGGCTCTCTGTAATCGTGTGTTCGGGTTTATTGTTCTGCTTAGGGCTGTGTGCTCGTTTTATGTAAACGCAGAAACATCACTTAAGGTTGCAAGAAATATCCAGTGCCATGATTTTCTAAAATGTTTGGTTTTTACATAAGCTCAAAGTAAAATATTATGATGGAAGACAGATGCAGCAAAAATTACACATATTTATCAGAAAAAATTAAGAATAAGAGCTACTGGAATATTTCTGTTGAGAGGGACGGTGGTATTTGAAAATAAAAAAGCCCGCCCCCTAAAAATGGGGGCAGGCTTTTTATTGTGAGATATTTGGTAATGCGAGAATATTTACCGAATACCTAATTCACTCATAAGAAAATCACGGAAAACAGCTACGCGTTTAGAGCTGCGCAGTTCTTCCGGATAAACAAAATAAGCATCTACAGTTGGAGTGGTAATTTCCGGCAGGATCTGAACCAGATCTGGAAATTCTTTTGCTGCGTAAGTTGGAATGGACCCAATGCCCAAGCCCGCAGCAATAGCAGAGGCCATAGCAGCCATGCTGTTAACTTCTAGCCGAGCAATTTGCGTGCTGCCATCGTTGCGGCAGGCTTGGGCCAGCCAGTTAACATGCGCAACCGGAGGATGGTGTTCACCAAACAGCACCAATTGATGTTCTTTGATTTCCTCCAGAGATTTTGGCATGCCGTATTTCTCAATATAGAGAGGGGCAGCAAAAATTGGCAGGCTAAAATCCGCCAGATGGCGTTGGATCAGGTCTGGCTGTCTGGGTGCATGCATACGCACCGCCACGTCAGCCTCCCGCATGCCTAAATCAAGATCATTATCTTCCAAAATCAGGCAGATATCTATTTCTGGGTTATCTGCCATAAAGCGATGAAGCCGCGGCATAAGCCAACAGTTACCAAAGCCGGTGGTTGTGGTTACGCGCAGCCGCCCGGCTGCCTTTTCCTTACTTTCTGTCAGCAGTGTTTGCGTCATTTCCAGTTTGGAAAAGACTTCGCGCACGGTTTTATGAAGTGTTTCACCCTGTTCCGTTAGGATCAGGCCGCGGGCGTGCCGATGAAAGAGAGGAACCTGAAGGACGTCTTCCAGCGCAGAAATCTGCCGTGATACGGCAGATTGGCTGAGGTTGAGCACATCCCCCGCGTGGGTAAAGGAACCGGCTTCTGCCACTGCATGGAAAACCCGGAGTTTGTCCCAGTCCACGCATGCCTCCTGCAAATTGAATGAAGTTACAAAAACACAGCCGTGTTTTATGCGGTGTATTACGTGCAGGAATTGGCTCCCTTGGTCAAGGGATGAAGCCGTTTTCTGTTAAGTTATCAGGCTAAACCAGCAAGATAGCGTTCTGCATCCAGCGCTGCCATGCAGCCAGTTCCTGCGGCTGTTACGGCTTGGCGATATGTTTTGTCCTGCACATCCCCCGCAGCAAAGACTCCGGGTACAGAAGTGCGTGTGGTGCCGGGTGAAGTTTCAATATACCCTTCAGCATCCAGCGTAAGCTGATCACGGAAGATAGCTGTGTTGGGGGCATGGCCGATTGCAATAAATACGCCATCGGTGGGGATGGTCTGTTCGCTTTCATCTTGCGTATTTTTCAGTCGGACACCACACACTGTTTCAGGCGAGCCATCAGACAGAATGTCTTCCACAACACTGTTCCAGATAACGGAAACCTTGGGGTTTGCGAAAAGCCGGTCTTGCAGAATTTTTTCAGACCGCAAGCTATCGCGCCGGTGAACCAAGGTAACATGCGCAGCATGGTGGGTGAGATACAGGGCTTCCTCAACAGCAGTATTGCCGCCGCCTACAACCACCACATTTTTCCCGCGGTAGAAAAAGCCATCACACGTAGCGCAAGCAGAAACACCAGCACCTTGTAGGCGTTTCTCGCTTGGTAGGCCTAGCCAGCGAGCCTGTGCACCTGTGGCAACAATAACTGAACGCGCTTTGTAAATGGTGCCCGAATCGCCTGTGAGCAGGAATGGTGAGCCCGCTTTGAAATCAACAGATGTAATAATGTCGTATTCAATACGTGTGCCCACATTCTGCGCTTGTTCAGCCATTTGTTCCATCAGCCACGGGCCTTGGATGGCTGTGGCAAAACCGGGGTAGTTTTCAACTTCCGTTGTAATGGTGAGCTGGCCACCTGGTTGCAGCCCGGCAACCAGAACAGGAGAAAGGTTGGCGCGTGCCGCATAGATAGCAGCAGTATACCCGGCCGGTCCTGCGCCAATAACGAGCAGATCAGTTGTAATGGTTTCAGCCATATTGGCAGCGCTCCCGCATATGGAAATCAGGCATACAGGCCGCTATTGTGGAAGCAGCCTGCATATAACTGTTGGAAGCATATGGCTGCCACATGGGTTTTGGGCAAGGGTGTGCCTCTTTAGGTGTTTGCCGCCAGATGTGGTGCGTGGCATATACTCGCCCGAGTTGAATTGGGGTGCATGCCTCTTGTGCAGGATGGATCAGGAAACGTGACAGATCTGGACGCAGTTGATCTTCGCATTGTGGCAGAGCTTCAGAATGATGGCCGCATGACCAATGTGGAACTGGCCCGCCGTGTCGGTATTTCAGCGCCTCCGTGCCTGCGTCGTGTCCGGCGTTTGGAAGAAGAACGCATTATCCGTGGCTATCATGCAGAGCCTAATGCTGCCGCTTTGGGCTGGCCCATTACCTTTTTTGCGTTGATCGGGCTGGAAAGCCAAAAAGAGGCCATTCTGTGCAGTTTTGAGCAGCAACTGGCCCAATGGCCAGAAGTGCGCGAATGCCACATGATCCGTGGGGGAGGCGATTTTCTGGTTCGTTTGATTGCGCGTGATGCCGCGCATGAAAACCTGCTGACCCGCCAACTCACAGAGGCCCAGCACGTGATACGTGTGCAAACTTTGCAAACCATCCGGACAAGTCTGGAGCGCTGGGGGGTGCCGGTGCAGGTTGAGGAGGAAGGGCAGACCCCGTGACAGACCATCAAACGGTTTCAACAGAAACCGTTGCAAGAGGGCCGGATATTAGCGTGGTTGTGCCATGCTATAACGAATCGGAAAATGTGGCGCCTCTTGTCAAAGCTCTGGAACAGGCGCTGGCGGGCAGGCGGTGGGAAGTTATCTTTGTAGATGATAATTCGCCCGATCATACAAGCCAGCGTGTGAGAGATCTGGCGCGAAATAATGCCCGTGTGCGTGGTATCTGCCGCATAGGGCGGCGGGGCCTTTCATCAGCAGTTATTGAAGGTGCGCTATCTTCTTCCGCGCAGGTGGTGGCGGTGATGGATGGAGATCTTCAGCATGACGAATCACGCCTTGGCGCGCTGATAGATGCCGTTCTGAACAATACATGTGATGTTGCAGTTGGGAGTCGGCATGTAGAGGGTGGCAATAATGCGGGTTTGGCTAATGCGTGGCGGCATGCGCTCTCTGATGGGGGCATTTGGCTTGCGCAACGCTTTTTGCCAGTAAAGCTGACAGACCCGATGAGCGGTTTTTTTGCGTTAAGGCAAGAAACATTCGCCGCAATTGCCCCGCGTTTATCTGGTACTGGTTTTAAAATTTTACTGGATTTGTTGCTTTCTGCCGCCAAGCCCTTGCGCGTGCAGGAGGTGCCTTGTGGGTTCCGTCCACGTGTGGCGGGGGAAAGTAAGCTGGATGCATTGGTTATGCTCCAGTTTGGCGCACTTCTTTTAGATAAATTCGCCAAAGGCTGGGTGCCTTTGCGGTTTGTTGCCTTTTGTATGGTCGGGCTGGCGGGCGTTGGCACAAATCTTGCCGTTATGCAGTGCGCTCGGCTTGTGGGGGCGCATTTTTCTATGGCGCAGGCCATTGGCACTGTTGCCGCCATGATTCTGAATTTCTTTTTGGATAACAACTTCACGTATCGTGACAGGCGCTTGCGTGGGTGGGCGTGTATGCGCGGGCTTGTTCTTTTCATGCTGGTGTGTTCGGTGGGGGCATTGGCGGATGTGGGTATTGCCCGGATGATTTACGGCCAGAATCATATGCCGAATGAGGCAAGCTTGGCTGGTGCTATTCTTGCCGTGGTGTGGAATTACGCCATGTCTTCAACTGTTGTCTGGCGCTCGTGACTGCAAAAATTTCAAACCACAATCGTGGTGTATGGATGTGCCTGGTAGCACTAGGGCTGCTCACATTGTTCCGGCTGATTCTGGCCGCATGGATTCCGCTTTCCCCAGATGAAGCCTATTATCGCCTCTGGGCATTGGCTCCGGCTGCGGGGTATCTTGATCACCCCCCCATGGTGGCGCTGTGGATGCGCATTGGCATGTTTTTTGCGGGTGATACCGCTGAAGGCCTGCGTTTTATGGGGCCAGTTTCTGCGGCTATCGGCACGGTTTTGTTGGTGCAGGCCGCGCAGCAATGGCTGCAATCTCAGAAACTGTTTGCTGTCAGTGTCGGCAACGGGTTTGTAACGGCTCTTAAACCCGGCATTATATTAAACTGCACATTAGCTGTGGGGTTGGGCACTCTGATCATGACACCAGATACCCCTCTGGTGTTTTTTATGGCCCTGCTGCTGTGGAGCGTAAGCAATCTGCTTTCTGGCAGGCATCCAGCATTCTGGTTGCTGGTAGGTCTTTCTGCCGGGTTGGGGTTTGATAGCAAATATACGGCTCTTTTGCCTGTAGCTGGTTTAGGCATGTGGTTGCTGGCAACACGTGCAGGCAGGCAATGGTTACGCACTCCATGGCCTTGGCTTGGTGCTGTAGTGGCAATGGGATGTATGGCGCCGGTGGTTGAGTGGAATGCGACACACCACTGGGTTAGCTTTCTTAAACAAGGAGGCCGAGCAGGGGATTGGCAGCCCACCCGTATGTTCACCTTTATGGGGGAATTGCTGGGCGGTCAGGTTGGTTTGGCATCTCCGTTTATTTTTGTGCTGTTCGCGGTGGCCATAAATTATTTGCTCAGGCTGCGTGATCAATTTGCCCAATTACTGCTCTGCATGGTTTTGTTGCCTGCGGCTGTTTTTTTGCAGCACGCTATAGGTGCGCGCGTGCAGGCAAACTGGCCTGTTGTGCTGTATCCAGCGCTTGCCTTGTCTGTTGTGTGTGTACCGTATCGCTGGTGGAAAGCAGCCTGCGCGCTTGGCGCTGCCATGTTTGTTGTTGTGGTTGTGCAAGCTTTGTGGGCTCCTGCACATTTTTCGCCCCATTTTGATATGACGTTACGGCAAATGGGCGGCTGGCCTGAATTTGTGCAGACCGTAGAAAAGCAGATTCCACCTGATGCCCTGCTGATTGCAGATGAATATGGGCTTGCGGGTGAACTTTCTTTTTATGCCCAGAATCGCAAAGTGCTGGCGGTTGAACCGAGATGGCAGTTTTTTGCGTTCCCACATTCTACATGTGGAGCGGAGGGGTATTTGCTGCGCAGCCACAGGCGGCATGATCAACCTGACCCAGCACTTTTTGATGTTCTCTCTCAATATCCAGACATTTCACGCAGCCGCCGGGGATCTGTGGCCGATAGTTACGCAGTTTATCGTGTAAGATTGCGTTGCTTAGGCGGCGCTACGGTGCGGGAAGACACTGCGGTATTGCCCGCCAATAAGCGTTAGACCCGCGGCCTCTGGTTGAGTGTTGTTTGCACCGGGCAGGCAAGGCAGGATACGCTGCATTCTAGTTTTTATGGCCAAGAATAACAGGAAACATACCTCAATGGCATCATCCTTACAGGTTGCGGTTCAGATGGACCCTCTGGAGCACATTAACATCCATGGGGATTCAACCTTTGCGCTTATGCTGGAAGCTCAGAAACGCGGGCATGCCCTGTATGTGTATGAGGTGAATACGCTGGCATTGGGTGAAGGGGCAGCGGAACCAGAGCAATCTTCCAAAACTCGGGTAACGGCTTTGATGCGGCCTGTGACCGTCCGGCGGGAAGAAGGAAACCACGCCACATTTGGTGCACCAATGCGCCAGTCATTAGGTGATCTGGATGTGGTGCTGATGCGGCAGGATCCGCCTTTTGATATGGCATATATTACAGCTACGCATATGCTGGACCACGTGCATGGTATTGGGCCGGGCAAAGCTTTGGTGGTGAATGACCCGCGCTGGGTGCGTGACAGCCCTGAAAAACTTTTGGTAACCCACTTTCCAGATCTGATGCCGCCAACATTGGTAACATGGGATATCGAACAGATTCGAGCTTTCCGGGCCAAATGGCACGATATTATTGTAAAGCCACTTTTTGGGAATGGCGGGAGCGGCGTTTTCCGTATCCGTGAAGATGACCAGAATTTAAATGCTTTGCTTGAAATGCATTTTGCACGCTCGCGCGAGCCGCTGATGATCCAGCGTTATGAACCCGCTGTAACAGCCGGAGACAAGCGTATTATTCTGGTGGACGGAGAGCCCGTAGGCGCAATTAACCGTGTGCCATCGGGGGAAGATCACCGGTCAAACATGCATGTAGGCGGTGTGGCTAAACAGATCGGGCTGAGTGCGCGTGACCGTGAAATCTGCACGGCTATTGGCCCATTTCTGAAAGAACATGGCCTGATTTTTGTGGGAATAGACGTGATTGGCCAGTATTTAACAGAAATTAACGTCACTTCTCCTACTGGCCTTCAGGAGTTGGAACGTTTTGATGGAATCAATGGCGCAGGCGCAATCTGGAACTGCATCGAGCGTAAACTGCACGCTGCGTGATCTTCAGTCTTTGCTTTTTTCCTGTGCAGGTGGTTCGTCCTGTTTGCTTGCTGCTTCCAGATCAGCCAAGGGCGTGTCCTTCCCAAAGCGGTTGTCTAGCCATTGAAATATCGATTCACGGAAATAGTAGGCACCAATACTGATCCAGACAGCGATGGCGAAGATGGCGAGAAGAAATTCTAACATGGCTCTATATTAACACTATCTATTGCACTGTTGCAGCGTAAAAGGAGTATATGCCCTTACACAAGGGCGCTTTTGTGACGCGTGCCTTGTGCAGAAGAGGAAGACCTTTTGTGGCTCTTGAAGAAATGTCCACCAGCAGGCAGAGAGAGGACATGAGTGACGTTCTCCAAAATTATCCTTCCGGCGGGGGGGATAGTCCCGCGCCTCCTCCTTCCCGTTCGGCACTGGATGCGGAGGCTGTCAAAGCCGCCTATCGTCGGTGGGCAAATGTGTATGATGTTGTTTTTGGCGGCATCTCCCGGTTTGGGCGTTTGCGTGCTGTAGAAGCCGTAAACGGTCTGCCCGGCACGGATGTGCTGGAAGTGGGGGTGGGCACCGGCTTGGCGTTGCCTCATTACCGGGCAGAAAAGCAGATTACCGGCATTGATCTTTCTGCCGATATGCTGGCCAAGGCGCGTGAGCGTGTGCAGCGTGATAAGCTGACAAACGTTAACGGCCTGCTGGAAATGGATGCCGAAGATACGAAGTTTGAAGATTCTTCCTTCGATATCGCTGTGGCCATGTTTGTGGCTTCTGTGGTGCCGCATCCACGCCAGTTGCTGCATGAACTCAAGCGCGTTGTGCGCCCCGGTGGTTATATTCTGTTTGTAAATCATTTTCTGGCTCCCGGTGGCGTCCGTGGTGCTGTCGAACATGCGTTGGGCCGGGCCTCCCACTCCTTGGGGTGGCATCCTGATTTCGCAATGGAATCGTTGTTACCAGCCGAAGATATTCGGCGTGCATTTATTCAGCCTGTTCCGCCATTAGGGCTGTTTACTTTGGTCACCCTAGAAAATCTGCCTGCATAACCTGTGCGCTCCTGCCAAGGCAGGGGCGTTTCTTCTGCGTGGCAGAAAATGGTATTTGCGCGTATGTAACGTAAATACGATGGAACAGTTTTATGCCGTGCCACGCGCCAAGGGCGTAGGGCTGCATGATGCCAGTAAGAAATTGGAAATTGGAGCATGATGGTCGCCCATAACCAGAGCCAACAGAATGAGACATCTGGAGATGGCATGCGTGTTGCCAGAAAAGGGAACGGCACGGGGGCTGCTTACGTGGTGCTGGCTGCTCTGGCGGCATTAGCTGGCGGAGGTGCTTCTACACTTTCTGAAATGGGCATGATGCCAGCAACAGCCGGATGGCATGCTGTTGTGCAGGCCCATCCTGTTCTTATGCTTTTATATGTTGTTGTTCCGGCTTTGCTGGGGGGATTTGGTTCCTTATGGCTGCCGCGTGCCGTGCAGCGTGCGGGCGTATTGCTGCCGCGGTTGAATGATGCTGGTTTTCTGTGTGTCTTTGCTGGAGCCGCGCTGACGGTTACAGGGGCTGAGCTTAAAACCGCTACGTTGCTGTGGTGTGTAGGCACGTTGATGACAAGCATGGCCCTGTTGGCAACTGTGTTTGATAGCCGCGCCGATATGGATGAACGCAAGCCATTCTCTCCTTTTGTGTGGGGAGAAATGCTGGCGGCCGCTGTTATGCTGCTTACGGTGCCTGTTATGGCCGGGCAGATTGTTAAACATTGGCATGATGCAACTGCGGTAAATGTAGAAAGCTTTGCTGGCCCAGTAGGGCTAGTTGTGCTGCTTGCTGGCTTTGGTGTGGTGTTTGAAATTAGTGCCCGCGTTGGCAAGTTTTCTGAAAAACCTGTTGCGTTCATTATGGCTGCCGCCGCTGCTTCTGGCGTTGTGGCATGGACCAAAAGCGTTTTTATGCAGGGCACGGAAAGTGCTGGTGCCATGCAGGTGGGTAGCACCATGCTGGCTCTGTGTTCCTTTGCGGCCACCTGTCTGGCTGTATTGTGGCTGGCAGGTGCATGGAATGCCCGTGCCACACTTCGTGTACCTTTGCTGTGGGGCTTGGGTTTTATGAGCGTGGTTTCTGGTGGTTGGCTTGTACAACTTGTGCAGGGGAATGGCCTGCATTCTGCACTTCAGCTTGGCGCCTTGTATGTTGTGTGCGGCGGTTTTTATCTGTGGCGTGGTGAGGAGTGCGGATATTGGTATCCGCAGCTTATGGCGTATCTGCATTTTGCCTGTACTGCTGTAGCTACGGCCTTGGTATTTGTGCCGGGTGCACAAATGGCAAGTGGTGCATTTTTTGGTTTGGCAGCCCTGTGCTTTATTGGAGCTGTGGTGGTGAGCTTTCGGCGTAACCAGCAGGCAACAGCACATTGTGCGGCCATGCCTGTTCAGGTTTCCAAGGGATACCGGGCATGAGTGATAGCGTGGCAACAGCTTCCTTGGAAGCAACAGCGGAACGTCGTCCGCGGTTTAAAGCCGATCAGGTTGGCACCCGTGCGCGAGATTGGATTCAGCTATTAAAGCCACGCGTAATCTCACTGGTTGTTTTTACAGGTGCGGCAGGCATGATTGTCGCGCCCGGCCACATGAATTTTTTTGTGGCGTTGGTGACCATCTTTTGCATCTGTATGGCCTCGGGTGCGGCCGGTGCCATCAATATGTGGTATGATCGCGATATTGATGCCGTAATGCAGCGTACTATCACCCGCCCCATTCCGGGTGGGCGTATTCCAGAAAACGAGGCACTAGCTTACGGGGTAGGGCTTTCCTGCCTTTCCGTGTGTTTGATGTGGATGGCAACCAATACGTTGGCTGCTGGTATTCTGGCGTTTTCTATTTTCTTTTACGCCGTTATTTACACAATGTGGCTCAAGCGCTCCACGCCCCAGAATATTGTTATTGGCGGTGCGGCTGGCGCATTCCCGCCCATGATCGGGTGGGCAGCGGTAACAGGCCATATGGCCGTTCTGCCTGTTGTAATGTTCGGAATTGTCTTTTTCTGGACACCTCCGCATTTTTGGTCGCTCTCTCTGTATGCCTGTAAGGACTACGGGCGCGCAGGTATTCCCATGCTGCCAGTTGTGCGTGGTGCGCGGCATACACGTTGGCAGATCTTTATTTACACACTGGTACTGCTGGCTGTTTCTCTGGTGCCATCCTTTATGCATCTGTGCGGTTGGCTTTATACGGTTACAGCTTTGGTGCTTGGCCTTGGGTTTGTGGCATGTGCGGTGCGCGTGTTGTTGGAACCGCAGGATGCACAGGGTGTAAGCCTAAAAGGGGATAAAGCGGCCCGGATTTCCTTCCGCTTTTCTCTGGCCTACCTGTTCTTTCTTTTTTGTGGTCTGCTGGCAGATCACTTCCTTCAGGCATGGGTGTAAGTGGTATGAATGCACAGCAGGATGGTCTGCTTGAGCAGACAGAAAAGCACAAACGGCAAAAAGAACGTGTGCGCACCATGCTGGGGTTTATGATGGTGCTGGCGGGTATCATGTTCGGGCTAACTTTGGTTCACCCATAAGGTTTAGCTGTTAAAGCCAAACCATACTTTCTCATCCCAGCGCATAGAGCTGCGGTGAGATAAGCTCTTAGCCTTGCTTTTGTGCAGGGTTTTGTGCGTTTAGAAGCGTATCTTTGCTGATATCTATGCCCTGTGTGCGCAAATGGATGAGATCCGCTTCCAGCTCTGTCAGTTTACGTTTCTGCCAGAACAGAAAAAACACACCAAAGCAGATTGCTAACGTAACACTGCATGCAGTCAGAACTTCAAGCAGCAGCATAATAGCATATCCCCCGGTAGGTATCAGGTAGGCAATAAAAAGCCCTGCCCTTTAAGGTTAAAGGGCAGGGCTACAAAATGCCAGTGCTTACTGACGGGTTTGCTGTATGGCGGAAAGAAGCCAACGCCCCCCGCGAGAAGGCCGGGTAAAGGTCCATAGCTCGGTAATGTTCACCGGCTCGGTCGAACTGCCCTGAATAACCTGCCCAGTGGCATTGGTTGTAAGGTCAATCAGGCTGTAGCGCATGGCAACAGTTGCAAAATCCATGCCGTTTTCACGCCATGCTTCTGCCAGATCGCCTTGGATGAAATGCACATCCGAAACAACATTACGGGCCCCTTGGCTGGCAAGGGTAGAAAGCTGCTCGTTAAAGTAAGAGACCATTTCAGGTGTGGCCATTTGCTGCATGGCCGGAATATTCTGCTGGTTCCACGCTGTTTGGATGTCCATTAGCGTTTGCTGGAAAGCCTGATAATCCGCAGTATTAATCTGCAAAGAGGCACTTCCACCACCGGCAGAAGGCATTGCCCCAGGCGTTATACCCGGTGCATTGGCTACCCCGCCTGAACCCATGGCAAAATGGCTGCCACCAGAGCTTTTGTTGCCAGTGAAACGCCGCACCAGCCACATAACAATCATAACCACAAAGGCGATCTGGATCATCAACCCGATCAGGCTGAAGAAGCTGTGCATACCGCCAAAAAAGCCGTGCCCACTCAATAGGCCGAACAAGCCAGCCCCCAAAAACCCACCAGCAAATCCGGTTAGGAATGGGTGCCGAACACCAGACTGAGCAAAGGGCGCCGCCGGACGTGCAAACGGTGCTGTTTGCGGCCCATAGTTAGGGGAAGGCGCGGTGCGCGGCGTAATGGAACGTTCCATTGGGGCCGCACTATAAGGTGCCGTGGGTGTGGGTGGGGGCGCGCTCCATGTTCTGCTGCCACGGCTACCCATAGAGCCACCTTGGCCGGGGCGGGCATCAGCATGCAGGGCCAAAGGCCCGGCAAGAAGGCTGATGCTTAGGAAGGCAGTGAGAACAGGTGCAAAAATGCGGGGTTTCACAGAAAGAATAATCTCCGGCTGAGAGAGGTTATGCCCCGGCAATGCTTAGGGCATCTGTACGTAATGTGGGGGCGTCCGTGCCAAAACGGAAGTCCAGATCATGAGCTAATGTAATGGACGCAAAAATATCCAGAAGGTTGCCTGCCAAGGTGAACTCGGCAGCGGCTTCTGCAATCTTGCCATCGCGAATCATAAACCCAGAAGCGCCACGGCTGTAATCACCGGTAAGGCCATTGATGGAAGATCCCATCATCTCGGTAATATAGAGGCCTTCCTTGATATCCGCCATCAGTTCGGTGGGAGAGAGTGTGCCGGGTTCAAAAAACAGATTGGTGGCAGACGGGCCGGGTGGGCCAGATGTTCCGCGAGAGGCATGGGCATTGCTTTGTAGCCCAAGTTGGCGCGCACTTCGGCTATCCAAAATCCAGCTTTGCAAAGTGCCATTTTCTACCAGATGCAACGGTGCAACTTGCATGCCTTCACCATCAAACGGGCGGGAACGCAGGCCTTTTTTGCGGGTTGGATCATCCGTAATGGTTACGTTTTGGGCAAAAATAGTCTGCTCCAGTTTGTTCTTTAAAAAGGATGTACCACGGGCAATGGCCGTGCCTGTAATGGCTCCTGCAAAGTGCCCCAAAAAGCTATTTGCTACCCGCGGGTGAAACACAACAGGGTAACGGCCAGTACGGGGTTTAATGGGGTTAAGGCGTGCAATGGCTTTTTCACCGGCACTTTTGCCCAGTTCTGCCGCATCTTTCAGATCACGCAGCCATACTGTGCCGTGGTAATCGTAATCACGCTGCATGCTGTCACCAGCACCAGCCAGCACGCATACAGAGTTGGAGTGCTGCGTACGGGTATAGCTTCCGGCAAACCCGGCGGATGTAACCAGATATACTTCTGTGCGCCCACAAGAGGCACTGCTACCGGCGCTGTTGGTCACGCCTTTTATGCCCAGAGCTGCTTCTTCTCCAGAGCGTGCACGGGCCAACAGTTCTTCGGTTGTAGGTTCAGCCGAATCTGCCAATTCCAGATCATTTTGGGTAAAGCGGCCTTGCTGGGCTAGTGGGTTAAGCCCCGCGTATTGATCTTCCGGCAGAACGCGGGCCATGGCCATGGCTTGTTCTATCAGCGCATCAAAGCGCGAAGGTTCCGGCGTGGTGGTAGAAAGAATGGCACTTTTTTTGCCAGCAAAAACACGAAGCCCCAGATCCGTGGTTTCAGATCGTTCCAGCTCTTCTGTCACGCCATTGCGGACACCGGCACCTGCCGCCACGCTGCGGACAAATACGGCATCTGCCGCATCTGCCCCAGCTTTGCGTGCGCGGGCAACCAGATCAGAAATACGGTCTAGGGTTTGTTCCGTCATGCTGCCAGTTTCTCCGTAATGATCTGCAAGGAAGGAATGTGCTCAATCGGGCCAAGTGCCGCAAGCGTGGGTGTGCCCGTAAAGATGCGCGATGCCGCACGGCAAATATCCCCAGCGTTTACAGCCTCAATTTTGCGGACAGTTTCGGCTGTGGGAATAATCCGACCGAAAATCTGCAACTGTCGTGCAATCTGTTCGCATCGGCTGCCGGTACTTTCTAGGGACATCAAAAGCGAGGCCTTAAGCTGTGCCCGTGCGCGCACCAGTTCTTCTTCCGTAACATACCGCTGAATTTTGTTCAGTTCTTCCAGCGTTACGGGCACCAGTTCCGCACATTCCTTGGCGCCTGTGCCTGCGTAAATGCCGAAAATACCACCATCAGTGAACGGTGCATTGAAGGAATAGACCGAGTAAACAAGTCCACGTTTTTCCCGAATTTCCTGAAACAGGCGCGAAGACATGCCACCACCCAACACCGTGGAAAGCAGAAGAGCCGGAAAGTAATCCGGGTCTTCATATCCAAAGGAGGGAAAGCCCAGCACAACATGCGCCTGATCCAGTTCCTTCACCTGGCGGAATTCCCCGCCGCCATAACGAGCAGAGAGTGTTACCGGCGCAGAGGATGAGGACAGGTTGGCAAAATGCTGCTGCACACGCTGCACCACATCTTCATGGTGCAAGTTACCAGCGGCTGCCACAATCATGTTGTCCGTGGTGTAATGCGCTTTCATATAGCGCATCAGGGTTTCGCGGCTCA
This sequence comes from Acetobacter sp. DmW_125128, assembly GCF_008704325.1. Taxonomy (NCBI): domain Bacteria; kingdom Pseudomonadati; phylum Pseudomonadota; class Alphaproteobacteria; order Acetobacterales; family Acetobacteraceae; genus Acetobacter; species Acetobacter sp. DmW_125128. The sequence goes on from NZ_VHOP01000003.1 coordinate 19,368, forward strand.
TATCCCGGATCAGGCTTTCCGTGCCCAATGTTGGGCGGCCCATTGGTTGGTCAGGGAAAGCTGTTTCCTGAAAATGATCAAAAATCACATCGTCAGGCGTATCATTTGCCTGTCCGATTTCTTGCAGAATAACCCCGCGTTCGCGCTCCATTTCCGCAGGATCAAACGTGGAGTTGGTGAGGATATCACCAATGATATCAACTCCCAGCCCCAGATTTTCCTTAAGAAGCTTGACGTAATAAACAGTCTGCTCCCGTGCGGTGTAGGCATTGATGTGCCCGCCAACATTCTCGATTTCCTCGGCAATGCGCAGGGCGGAGCGGCTGGTTGTGCCTTTAAAGGCCATGTGTTCCAAAAAGTGAGAAACACCGTTTTCTTCTGCCGTTTCGTGGCGTGTGCCTGTGGCCACATAGGCCCCGAAAGAAACTGTTTCCACCCGTTCCATGCGTTCTGTCACAACAGTTAAGCCGGAGGGCAGGCGGGTAATGTTGATGGGGTCTGTCATTCTTGTCCTGAAAAAGAAAGGCCGCCGGGCAAGGCGGCCTGACACGGGAAAGTAAGATGTGGGGTGTTAGGGAGCGTTTGCCAGTACCGCAGCGCGCACAGCGTCCTTAATTGCGCCTTCGGTTGCCGGAACAGTGCGGTAACGTTCTTCCCGTTCAAACAGATCTTCCAGATGCACAGGCAATGCCGGATGGATACCCGTGGCCGCCACCATGGCATCGGGGAACTTGGCCGGATGTGCTGTGGCTTCTGCAATCATCGGCACGCCAGCCTGCCGGAATTTGCGGCCAGCCGCAATACCAATGGCGCTGTGTGGGTCTGCCAGATAATTGGACTGCTGGTGCAGGTTGCGAATTTCCGCTTCCGTTTGTTCATCATCCAGCGCAAGGCCAGAGAAAACGGTGCGGGCATTTTCCCACACTTCTTCAGGCACATCCATATGCCCTGTGGCGCGGAAGCCCGTCATAATGCGTGCGCAGGCAGCGGCATCACGGCCCAGAAGTTCAAACAGCAGACGTTCAAAGTTGGAAGACACCTGAATGTCCATGGATGGGGAAAGGCTGGGTACCACGCCTTTGATTGTCATGTCATTGGCGTTCAGGAACCGGGTGAGAATGTCATTCCGGTTGGAGCCAACGCACAGGTGCTTGATAGGCAGCCCCATTTTGCGTGCGGCCCAAGCGGCAAGAATATTGCCAAAGTTGCCTGTAGGCACAGCAAAGGAAACTTCACGCTCTGGGGCGCCAAAGTTTAGAGCCGCATAAACATAGTAGGGAATCTGAGCTGCAATACGTGCCCAGTTGATGGAATTGACGGCTGAAAGATGCATTTCCCGGCGGAAAGGCAGATCAGCAAACAGGGCTTTGACCAGATCCTGACAATCATCAAACGTGCCTTCAACGGCGAGGTTGGTGACGTTGGAATCCAGAACGGTTGTCATCTGGCGGCGCTGCACTTCAGAGGTGCGGCCTTTGGGATGCAGGATGATAACAGACAGACGGTCCCGCCCACGGCAAGCTTCAATAGCGGCAGAGCCTGTATCACCAGAGGTGGCGCCTACAATGGTGACGTGGTCATTCCGCTGGGTGAGCACATGTTCAAAAAGCTGGCCAAGCACCTGCATGGCCATGTCCTTGAACGCCAGCGTGGGGCCGTGGAACAGTTCTTGTACAAACAGCCCATCTTCCACCTGCGTAAGTGGTACAATGGCTGGATGATCAAAATTGGCATAGGCCTTGGCGCACAGGCCGCGCAGTGTTTCCAGATCTATGTCCGGTGCTGCAAACGGGGCCAGAACACGGGCTGCCAGTTCCGGATAGGGCAGGCCACGCAGGCTTTCCCAATCAGATAGCGAGAATTCGGGCCATGTTTCGGGCAGATACAGGCCGCCATCCTCGGCAAGACCGGTAAGCAGAACATCGGCAAAGGAAAGGACGGGAGCATTCCCGCGTGTGGAAATATAGCGCATGGAGAAACTTATATCCTGAATGGCGAACGCCGCGAAGTGTCCTTTTTAGGGGAAAAGCCTGTAGTCTTTATTGGGGTGGAGGCGTTGTGGGCAGCGTAAGCTGATACACCGTAATCGGCCATGAAATAGAAGGCGTTGCAGCACCAAACCCTACGCTGTGATCAAGCTGACTGGCTGCTACGTACAAATGGCCGTGGCCATCCAAACCGGGCGTGGTGGGCCATTTCAGGCGCTCATCCATCACCAACCGGCGCGGAATGCGCCCAACTGTGTAACTCAGGATGCTACCTGTGGTGATATCAGACCAGTAAAGCGTGCCATCATTATCAATGGTCAGACCGCCCAAAGCGGGGGTTTTATACCATTGTGTCACGCCTTCTTCAAACGCTGCCGGAGTAACGTCCGGGTCCGTGAACAAAGAGGTGGAAACACGATACAGAAAACCTGCGGGTGGCTGCATAACAATCCATGTGCCATCCGGGCTTACGGCAATCATGCTGGTATCTACGGCAATGGCCTGACCATTCGCGTTTAGCAGCGGGCCTGTGGGGGTCTGGATCGGCTTAGTGGCGGTAAGGGCAGGGTGATGGTCCAGAAAACGCCGACCGGATGCAGATGGAATATCAATAAGCAACAGTCCAGCTACACCAGAATCCGGTACGTAAGCCGTGGTGCCATGCACAGCAATGCCAGAAAGAATACTGCCCTGATGCAGCAGATTGGCTTCTATCGGCACTGTGTGGGTGACAATGTTGGTGGTTGGGTCAATCTGGATCAGGCGCGGGGCCGCAACAGGTGGTTTTTCACGGTTCGGTACGCCGCTATCCAACACCCAGATGCTGCCATCTGCGGTGCGTGTCATGCCTGCAAGGGCTACAAAATGGGTATCGTTTGTGGCCTCACGGGTATTCCAGCCTGCATCTGGGTATGGGGCAAGGCTGCCATCAGTCTGCCTTACCCATAATTGCGGGCCTGTGTTGCCAACCCACGCAGGGGCTTCCAGCAACATCCGTCCATCCGGCAAGGGCAGAATGGCATCCCATATCTGTTGGTTGGACTGCATAAAAGGCACCAATGCAGACGCAGGAAGTTCCGGCACTTTGGGCATATGCACTGCCCATGCAGAGTGTCCGATAAAAGGAGAGAGCAGGGCAGCCGCCAGCATGGCACGGCAAACCGTGCGGCGCGGCAGAACAGAACGCAGGAAAGAATGCTTCATCAGGGGCGTCCGGTCAGAAATCTTGCAAACGGGTGAAAAATGAATGTGGCAGTCTCGGGGCTGTAAGGCGTTTATGCAAACGCGTTCTGTGCGGGGCGGATGCCCCGCTGCCACATTCAGACATGAAGGAAAGAAACGTTGGCTTATGCGTCTTCCGCGCGTTCCACATAACGGCGCTGGATATGGGCCAGATAGGCCGAGGCATCCAGCTTGCGCCCTGTGGCGTCCTGTACAATCTGGGGCATGGAGGCGCTGCGTGCACGGCTATGCACGTTTTCACGCAGCCAGCCCAACAGCGGCGTAAAATCACCTTTGGCAATGGCAGGCATAATTTGCGGCACCTGTTTGCAAGCGGCTTCTCGCAGTTGTGCGGCTGTTAAGGCGCCAAGAGTGTAGCACGGGAAGTAACCGAACAGCCCCTCCGGCCAATGAATATCCTGCAAGCAGCCGCGCCCATCATCTGGCACATGCAACCCCAGAAGTGCATGGATGCGCTCATTAAACGCAGTGGGCAGGTCGGCCAGCGGTAAATCACCAGAAATTAGTGCTTTTTCCAGTTCATAACGTACCAGAATATGAGCCGGGTACGTGACTTCATCAGCGTCAACCCGAATAAAGCCTGGCTGCACCTGGGTGAGAAGCCGGTGAATATTTTGTGCATTCCAGCCAGCGGTGGTTGTGGGGACATCAAAAGCGGCCTGAAGTTTGGGTGCAAGCCACCCCGCAAAAGCGTTGGAACGGCACACCTGCATTTCCATCAGCAGCGATTGGCTTTCATGCAGCGTCATGCCCCCGGCCTGCCCAACGGGCTGAGAGAGCCATGCTTGCGGCAGGCCCATATCATATAGTGCGTGGCCGGTTTCATGTAGCACACCCATCATGGCGGGGATGAAATCATTTTCATCATAACGGGTGGTCAGCCGCACATCATGCGTTGCCCCACCGCAGAAAGGATGGGTGCTGACATCCAGCCGTCCGCGCGTTACATCAAACCCAAGCTGCTGCATAAGCTGGCGGCCCAGAGCTTCCTGCCGCGGCACGGAAAATGGCCCAGGCAATGGCGTGGCGGCGGGTAGGCTGTTCTGTTTTTCCAGCACTGTGCCAATCAGTTCAGGCAAACCAGCAGCAAGTTGTGTAAAAACCGGGTCTATATCTGTTTGGCGGGTGCCGGGGTCAAACGTATCCAGCAGTGCATCGTAAGGGGAGAGGCCCAGCTTTTCCCCTGTAGCAAAAGCAACTTCACGCGTGAGGCGTAGCACTTCAGAAAGCGTGGGAAGAATGGCTGCAAAATCACCATTCTCGCGTGCAGTGCGCCATACCATTTCGCAGCGCGCCGTGGCCTGCGTGCTGGCTTCCACCAGTTCTCCGGGTAAGGCTGTGGCGTGGGCGTGCAGGCGGCGCATTTCTTCCAGATTGGCGCGGCGCCAAACATCATCACCCGGTTCTGCCTGTTCTAGTAGTGCGGTAACAACTGGAGCAGTCAGAATTTCGTGGCGCAGACCTTCCAGCATTGCCAGATTTTCTGCCCGGCGTTCTGCTGCGCCGGAGGGCATGATCACCTCTTTATCCCAGCAGAGTATGCCGATGGCATCATTCAGGGAGGAAAGGCGGGCAAAGTGGCGTTCAAGGGAAAGATAGGCTTTATTCATGGCCTATATGGTAAAGCATACACGCCGCGCACGGAATGCACTTTCTGAGGCATCTCAGATGACAAAAAGGAGTTAGCTATAACCATGCAGATAGATACACAGGTCGAATCTGCACTGGTATTGCTGGCGCAGGGTAATGCGGAACAGGCTTTGCGTGTTTTGCAAAACTGCTTGCAGCAGAATCCGGGCCATGCGGGCGCACTGCATGGCATGGCCTGTGTGGCGCGTGCGGGTGGAGAGAACCGCGCCGCAGTGGCCTTGGCGGCCAAGGCTGTGCAGTTACAGGCCGAACCGCATTTTCATATTACGTTGGGTTTGGCTTTGTTGGCAGAAGGGCAAATAGAGGCTGCACGGGCAGCCATTCATGTTGCTGTTCTTGCATCACCAAGAGACCCACGCGCGCATGATGCTATGGCCTCGGTTCTGGAAGCACAGCATCGTATTGCAGAGGCCGAACGCGCTTTGCGCACGACCATAAGATTGCGGCCATTGGAGCAGGAACGCCATCTGGCGCTGGCAGCTTTTTTGTCCCGCCATGGGCAGTTGGAAAAAGCGATAGAGGTTTCCGGCAAAGCTTTACGGCTGGATACACAAAATCTGTTTGCGCAAAATCTACATGGCATGATCCTGCATGGGGCAGGCAAGGCGGCAGAAGCCGAACCCTATTTTCGGGTTGTGGCCGCAGAGTTGCCAACATCTGCGCCTGCTCTGGCTAACCATGGAGCAGCGTTGTTTGCCACGCGCAGTTATGAGCAGGCCCGAGACGTTCTGGCAAAGTCTGTGCAATTAGAACCCGAAGCGGCAGAAACACGCAGCAATCTGGGGCTGGTGCATATGGCGCTTGGGCAGTTGGAAAATGCTGCCCAAGAACTCCAACTTGCGTGTGCATTACAGCAGAATGATGCCCGCTTGATGCTCAATTACGCTACGGCTCTTGCTGATTTAGGAGAGAATGAGCGGGCAGAGGCATTGTTCCTCAGGGCAGAAACCCTAGCAGGCAAAGGTATGGATGCCGCTCGTGCACGGATGAACCTCGGCGTGTTGTATTTAGCGGAAGGTCGTTTTGCTCAGGGCTGGAAATTGTTTGCGGCACGCCGCCAGATTGTTGCCCCTCCGGCGTGTGCGGCTGGCTTGCCGCAATGGGACGGTACGCCACAGGAAAGCCCGGTGTTGCTATATGCAGAGCAAGGGTTGGGCGATGTATTGCAATTTCTGCGTTATGTTGCTCCGGCGGCGCGGCGCGTTCCGGTGCTGCTGTATGTGCCGCAAAGCATATGCAGTTTTGTGCAACAGATGGATGTAGCGCGCCTGCCAAATGTAACGGTATGTACAAGCCAGCGCACTTTAAAAGCTAAAGCAGCTTGCGGGCTTATGAGCCTACCTGATGTGCTGGGGATGGAAGTGCCGTTTGCGTGGCAGCCCGATATTGCGGGTGTTCAAAAGTCTGCACCCGGCAAAAAATCTGCTTTGCATGTCGGGCTATGTTGGGCGGGTAACCCAACTTATCAGTTTGATCGCAGGCGTTCGATCCATCCGCAAGTGCTCGAACCATTGGGGCGGCTGAATAATATTGTGTTTCAGTCTCTCCAAAAAAATGCGGAAGCGCAGCAAACTCCGTTTCCAATGGCACAATTGCCGCAAGGGGATGTGCTGGACACATTCCGTATTATGGCGGGGCTGGATGTGGTGATAACCGTGGATACGATGATAGCGCATTTGGGTGGTTTACTCGGGCTGCCCGTGTTGCTGCTGGATCGCTTTGGTGGAGACTGGCGCTGGGCGGCTGGTTCCACCATTACGCAACCAGACGGAGAGGTGCGAAGCCTGTGGTATCCTTCCGTTAGGGTTATTCGCCAGCCTCAGGCCGGCGAGGGTGATGCCCCGTGGCAGCCCTGTATCGCAACTGTTGTGCAGGTTTTGCAGAAGATGGCTGAAAAACGCACGGATATGGTGCCCTAAAGGCTGTTGCCGCTGTGCGAGAGCACTTTATGATAGCGGTATGACACGCATTTCCTCCAAAGGCGCTACGCCGGCAATGGCGCAGTGGTTCACCCTCAAGGCCGAAAATCCTGAAGCCCTGCTGTTCTTCCGTATGGGCGATTTTTACGAACTGTTTTTTGATGATGCCACGGCTGCTGCTGCCGCGCTGGATATTGCCCTAACAGCACGCGGCACACATGCGGGGGAACCGATTCCCATGTGCGGGGTGCCTGTGGCGGCGGCCCCAGCTTATCTTGCGCGTTTGATCCGGCGTGGTTTCCGGGTGGCGGTGGCAGAGCAGACAGAAACACCCCGTAAAGGCAGGCCAGCAAACAAGGGGCCTTTGGCGCGTGGTGTTGTAAGGGTGATTACCCCCGGCACGCTAACAGAAGATGAATTGCTGGAACCGGGGCGTTCCAACCTTTTGCTTGCGCTGGCGCTCACAGCGCCGCAGGGGAAAGGCAAAAAAGCTGAGGCATCCTTTGCGGATACAGTTATTGGCGCGGCGTGGATTGATGTTTCAACCGGCTTATTTGAAACTGAAAGCCTGACAGGCAAGGGGCTTCCCGCGCTTTTAGGCCGTTTGGACCCTGCGGAAGTTCTTGCACCTGCCGTTCTCAATCTGGCGGATTATGAGGCCCGCCGTGCGCCGGAAACTGTGGCATCTGGCGCAGATACGGCCCGCCAGCGTTTGGCCAGTGCCTTTGATGTGGCCAGCATAGAAGCCTTTGGCACTTTTACGGATGAAGAAAGCGTGGCCGCTGCCATGGCGGTGGAATACGTTCAGCGTAGTCAGGCTGGCAAGTTGCCACGTTTGGCACATCCTGTTCCACAAAACGAAAGCGGGATTCTGGGCATAGATCCGGCCACACGGGCCAGTTTGGATATTTTGCGTGCGCGGGATGGAGGGGATGAGCACACGCTATTTTCCGCCGTAAACCGTACGGTCAGTGCCGCAGGTGCGCGTATGTTGGCAGAGTGGCTGGCGGCCCCACTTACACATGCAGGCCAGATTGCTGCCCGGCAGGAAGGTTGGTGGTGGCTGAAAGAAGATTCTGTGCGGCGTGAGGCGTTGCGTGGAATACTCAAAAAAGCACCGGATATTGCTCGGGCATTAGGTCGCTTATCCCTTGGGCGTGGGCAACCGCGAGATCTGGCCGCCATGCGCGATGGCCTTATGGTAGCGCGGGAGGCCGCACGTATTCTTACGGCCTCTGCGGCCTCATTACCTCCGGTGTTACATCAGGCGGTTACAAGGTTAGGCGGAGGGCAAGCGCTAGAGGCTGAACTCATGCGCGCGCTGGCAGAAAACCTTCCAGCACGGTTGGATGATGGCGGCGTTATCGCGCAGGGCTATGATGCCAAACTGGATGAATACCGAGGGTTACGAGATGATTCACGCCGTCTGATAGCAGGCTTGCAGGCGAAGTATGCCGCGCATTATGGGCTAAACAGCCTTAAAATCCGCCACCATGCGCAGCTTGGCTACGTGATGGAAGTGCCCGTGGCGGCCAGCGCCAAGCTGAAGGACAAGCCAGAACTTATCTTGCGCCAAGGCACAGCCAGCAATGCGCGTTTTGCTACAGAAGAACTCTCAACGCTGGATGCCCGTATAACCGAGGCCGCAGAAAAAGCATCTCAGCGTGAAAAAGAGTTATTCAGCGCGTTGGTAGAACAGGTTCTAGCAGAACGCAGTATGCCGGTTTTGGCTCAGGCCTTGGCTGTGCTGGATGTTTTGCAATCCTGTGCAGATCTTGCGGGAAGTGGCACGTGGTGCCGGCCAGAGGTGACGGAGGATTTCGCATTCGCGTTGGAAGGATGCCGCCACCCGGTAGTAGAAGCAGCCTTGCCAGCCGGCACGCGTTTTACACCCAATACGTGTGATCTGGCACCGCAGCAGCGGGTTATGCTGCTAACAGGGCCAAATATGGCCGGTAAATCCACCTACCTGCGCCAGACAGCGCTAGCAGTTATTCTGGCGCAAGGGGGGTTCCCTGTTCCGGCAGACCGGGTCCGAATCGGAGTGGTGGATCAGCTTTTCTCTCGCGTAGGGGCTTCGGATGATCTGGCGCGCGGGCGCTCCACTTTTATGGTGGAAATGACGGAAACTGCCGCCATTCTTAACCAAGCTGGCCCGCGTTCTCTTGTTGTGGTGGACGAGATTGGGCGCGGCACGGCCACATTGGATGGTTTGGCAATTGCATGGTCTGTGCTGGAGGCTTTGCATTCAAGCGTGCGCTGCCGTGCAATCTTTGCAACGCATTTTCATGAACTTTCGCGCCTGGTGGATACACTTCCGCGGCTTTCTTTGCATACTATGGCGGTGCGGGAATGGCGGGGGCAAATTGTGTTTTTGCATGAAGTGCTTGCAGGATCAGCCAAAAAAAGCTGGGGTGTACACGTTGCACGGCTGGCTGGTGTGCCGCACGCTGTGGTGGATCGGGCAGGGCGCCTGCTGCGGGAGTTGGAACGTGCTGAAAATACAATACCCGAACCTCTTCCGTTGTTTGACACGCAGAAGGCATTACCCCCAGAGCCCCAAAATACGTTAAGTAAACGTTTGATAGAAATCGACCCGGATAGTCTGACACCCCGCGCAGCGCTGGATCTTCTGTACGAATTGCGCAAGGAAGCGGCGCAAGAAGAACATGCGCAAGTGGCAGACTAAACACTATGACGCCAGACCCCATTCAGGAGCAGAACTCGCCTCTCATGCCCACCCCTTCCGTAGAGCCTGCCGCAGCGCAGCAGTCCGACATGACCATGCTGGCAACCCTAACGCCAGAAATGCTTTCTGCGTGTCTGACGCGGGAATTAAGAGATGCAACACCGGAAGATGCGGTTATTCCTGAACGGGATGATGCTGTTGCCATTTTCCGCCGTCATCTTGGGCGGTATCAGGCGGATATACGCAACCGTTTTGAACGGCATGAACTTAAAGGCGCTGGGGCAGCCAAAAAGATAGCTGTTTTTACCGATGTTATGGTGCGTGCCATTGTTGATCTGGCCGTACGCGCCACCATTGGGGCGGGCACTGTAGAAAGTGGCATGCTGCCCAGCTTTGCCATTGCCGCCACGGGTGGTTATGGGCGCGGGCTTTTGGCCCCGTTCAGCGATATTGATCTGCTGTTTCTGGTGGCGGAAGAAAGTGCAGAACGGGCACATCCGCTTATTGAATACGTTCTATATTTCCTGTGGGATCTGGGTGTGAAGGTAGGGCATGCCACCCGCACAATCAATGAATGTATTGAAGAAGCTAAAAAAGATACCACAGTGCGCACCGCGCTGCTTGATGCGCGTTTGCTGGCTGGGGATTCAGCCCTTTTTGCCACGTTTGAGGCCCGTTATATTCTAGCCTGTGTGGATGCAGGTGCCGCTGGCTTTATTCATGATAAACGGCGTGAACGTTTGGAACGCCACCGGCGGTTTGGTGATAGCCCGTATCTGGTAGAGCCCAACATAAAGGAAGGGCGCGGGGGGCTGCGTGATCTGCAAACCCTGTACTGGATGTGCCGCAACACTTTTGGCACGCGCCATGTCAAAGATCTTTTGGCTCCGGAATTTATCTGGATGGGGCTGCTCACAGAGCAGGAAGCCGCACGTGCCCGCCGGTCTTGGGACTTTTTGTGGACAGTGCGTTTGCATCTGCACTACGTGGCAGGGCGTGCAGAAGAACGGCTGACCTTTGACATGCAGCCCGTTATTGGCGCACGCATGGGGTATACCCGGCACGGGCGCCAAAATGGGGTAGAGCGCTTTATGCGCCACTACTTCCTGACAGCCCGGGAAGTTATGCGGTTAACCCATGTTTTAGAACCCGCTGTGCTTCGGCAGGCCCAAGGGCCGGTGGCCAATGCCGCCAAGCCAGATGAAGCTATGCGGCAAGCCGGGTTTACCTTACTGGATGGCCAGATTCTGCCTGATCGTGGCGTAAGTTTCGATCAAGAACCCATTAAAATGATGCAGATTCTGGATTGGGCGCGTGTGCGCCGCCGTCCGCTGCACCCGTTGGCGCGGCATCAGCTCATCCGGTGGGAGCGGCGGGCTACCAGCCTGCGGGATAACCCGGAAGCCGCGCGTATTTTCCTTGATCTGCTGTGTGGTGATGAATCCACGGTGGAGCAAAAACCACGCCGTCGTCCGGCAACGGCTTCTGTGCCTTCCGTAGTGGAAGAAAGTGGTTTGTCCTATTCTGCCGCTTATGGGGAATATCCGCCAGCAGGGCATGCGCACTGGCTGCATATTCTGAACGAAACCGGCATTTTTGGCCGTCTGATTCCAGATTGGGCGCGCATTGTCGGGCAGATGCAGTTTGATACGTACCATGTGTTTACGGTGGATGAGCACACCATAGAAGCCGTGCGTATTCTGGATGAAGTGGCCTCTGGCCGCATGGCGGATGAAATCCCCATTGCCTATGAACTGGTAAAAGGGCTGCATTCCAAACGGGCGTTGTATATGTCCGTTCTATTGCACGATGTTGCCAAGGGCCGGGGTGGAGACCACTCTGAAATTGGGGCAGAAATTGCGGCTGAACTTTGCCCGCGCTTAGGTATGTCCGGCGAAGAAACAGAAACTGTTTCGTGGTTGGTGCTGCATCATCTGCTGCTGAGCCATACAGCGTTCCAGCGCGATATTGATGACCCCAAAACCATTTTGGATGTGGCAGACATTGTGCAGTCTCCAGAACGTCTGCGGCTGCTGTTGCTGCTGACTATTGTGGATATGCGCGCCGTGAGTTCCCGCGTGTGGAACGCATGGAAGGCCACGCTGCTGCGTGAGCTATATGTGCGTGTAGCAGAAGTTCTGGCCGGTGGTCTGGCCACCACGGAACGAGATGTGCGCGTGCGCCATGCCAAGGAAATTACAGCCGATATTCTCACTGAAGAAGGCGTGCCCCAAAAGGATATCGAGCGCTTTTTAGGGCTGGGTTACGCTGGTTACTGGCTTTCCTTTGACTATGAGACACATCGCCGCCATGCACGGCTTATCCGGGCGGCAGATGCCAAGGATGCACCACTTACGGTAGAAGTGCTGCCTCTGCCTGCGCGTGGGGTAACGGAAGTAACCATTTACACAGTGGACGTGCCGGGCCTGTTTTCCAAAATAGCAGGGGCTTTGGCTTTGGCGGGGGCTTCCATTGTGGATGCGCGTATTCATACCATGACACACGGCATGGCGCTGGATACGTTCTGGATTCAGGATACCTCTGGACAGGCCTATGAAGAAACACACAAGCTTGCCCGTTTGGCATCTTTGATTGAGCAGGGCTTAAGCGGCCATATTGATATTAGTGAAGAAATTGCGCGGGCCGGATTTGGCCATATGCCCATGCGTATGCGGGCCATTCATGTTCCGCCACGTGTGGTGATAGATAACGGCATTTCCAATACGTACACCGTTATTGAAATCAACGGGCGCGATCGTCCCGGCCTGCTGCATGACGTCACGGCCGCCATGAGTCGTGAGAACCTGCAAATTGCCTCTGCCCATATCACTACGTATGGTGTGCGAGCAGTGGACGTTTTTTACGTAAAAGACCTGTTTGGCCTGAAAATTACGGATAAAAAACGGCTGGAAGAAATCCGTGAGCGCTTGCTGGCCGGGCTGAAGGAAGCTGAAGCCGAGGCCAGCGCTTGCGCAGATGCCCGCTATTCAGCCTGAAAAATCAGGCTGAAACAGGGTGGTGTCCGGGGCTGGCAGCGGAAAGACCGTGGTTAAGCCCCGTGCGTAGCTGTTGGCCTGCTAATGTGTTGGCATCTATCAGGCCATGGCGCAGGAACAGATCAATCAGTACCAGATTGACGTTGAACTTAAATTCATCCGTATCTCGCACAATCTGGAACACTTTAGCTAGCGGCAACAGCGCGAAAGATTCCACTTCGCCATCAGCGGCTTCTGGTTCAAAGCTTTCAGGCAGGTAGAGATCATAACAAACAAGAATATCTCGCCTTAGTCCTTCTGGCCGCTCCATGGCGTAAACCAGATGCCCCGTTTCCTGTGCCTGAGCTACAAGATTGTGGGGAATGCTGGCTTCTTCTGCTGCTTCCTTAATCAGGGCTTCACGCGGGGTGTGGCCTGTAGGTACGCCGCCTGCTACCAAGTGGTCTAGCTTGGAAGGGTCTAGCCGCTTGTTTGCAGCCCGGCGTCCTGTCCACAGATAAAGACCGTCTGCTTTGCGCACCAGCCCGTTCATGTGCACGCCCGTGGCCACCAGCCCAAAAAGAGGCAAGGCTCCACGATCAATGCGGGCAATGGCAGGTTCACCTACATCTGTTCGCACATCAAACAGTTCGTGGTGGGAGCGGTAAAAACCTTCTTGCGCCAAAGCTTCACCCAAAGCTTCCAGCTTGCTCGGGTCTGGCAGGTTAAAACCTGTTGTGCGGTTGCCCAAGCCTGCTTTTTCCAGCCTGTCAAACAGTTCTGGCGTAATCCACCCGGCAGATGTGCCAGCCAGAGAAAAAGGGGCACGTTTGCCAGGAATGATAGCAGTGTTGCACTGCCTGAGATGCCGAAGAAAGGGCGTGATGTCGGGGGACATGGAAACAAAATCCTGTTGAACTGTGCCGAGCGTGTTTAAGGTTGTTATCGGGTGTGGCAAAGGCGGTGGCAAGGTGTGGCGGGGTTGCAAAATGCGCCCAGCATGGCACATGCGAGTTATGCCACCACGTCGCGCGGCTGCCGGGCCGCTTAAAAAGCCGGTTTCCATCACACTTTCGCGTTTACTGCCATATTTGTGGCCACAGGAAAATCGTGCCCTGCGTTGGCGGGTTGTACTGGTTCTTGTGGTTATGCTTGGGGGCGAACTGGCCACGTTGGGTGTTCCGTTAGTTTACAGCCAGGTGGTGGATAGGTTTACGCATCCTCACTCGCTGGCCATGGCGCCTGCGGCTTTAATTCTCTGTTACGGATTGGTGCGGCTGGTTTCCGCGGCCCTTACCAATTTGCGAGATGCTTTATTTGCGCCAGTCCGGTTTAGAGTGGCAAGGCAGGCGGCTTACCGTAGTTTTGAGCATATGCACGCGCTCTCCTTGCGCTTTCATCTGGATCGGCGCACCGGAGGGGTCACGCGTGCTATTGAGCGCGGCACAGAGGCCGTGGAAACGCTGCTGCGGATGATCATGTCTATTTCCCCCACCATCCTGCAGGCGGCGTTGGTGATGGTGGTTATCTGGCGTGTTTTTAATTGGCAGTATGTGGCGTTGATGGCGCTGATGATTGCGGCCTACATTCTGTTTACTGTACGGTTTACATCTTGGCGGTTGGGAATCCGGCGTGAGATGAATGAAACCAACAGCGAGGCCACAGGCAAAGCGCTAGATAGCCTGCTGAATTACGAAACCGTAAAATATTTTGGCAACGAAACGCACGAAGCCCAAAGGTATGATAGTGCACAGGCGCGCTACGAACAGGCCGCGCGCAAAACGCAGTATTCCTTAGGCTTTCTCAATTTCGGGCAGGCAGCCATTATCGCTTTGTCTCTTACGGCCATTATGCTGTTGGGTGGGCACGATATTGAGGCCGGGCGCATTACGGTTGGCGAGTTTGTTATGGTCAACACGTATTTGCTGCAACTTTATGGGCCACTAAATTTTCTGGGTTCTGTCTATTCTGCCATTCGCACTGCACTGGTTGATCTGGAACACATGCTAGGGCTGGCGGAAGAGGAAGTGGAAGTTGCAGATCCTGCGCATCCTCTCCCTATAGCCACACGCTTGCAGGTTTCTGCGCCTGCACGGGTGGCGTTTAGGGATGTGCATTTTGGATACCGGCCAGAGCGTGAAATTCTGCACGGTATCAGCTTTGAGGTGGCGCCGGGCCGTAAGGTTGCCATCGTAGGCACGACAGGGGCGGGAAAATCTACCATCAGCCGGTTGTTGTTTCGGTTTTACGATGTGTGGTCGGGTTCTGTGTTGGTAGATGGGCACGATGTGCGCGATTATCGGCAGGCAGACTTGCGTGCCGCCATTGGTGTGGTGCCGCAGGATACCGTGCTGTTTAACGAGAGCATTGGTTACAACATTGCCTATGGTCGCTTAGGGGCTACACCGGCAGAGGTGCAGCATGCGGCCCAGTTGGCGCAGATACATGATTTTATCATGTCCTTGCCCGAAGGGTATGAAACACAGGTGGGTGAACGCGGGCTTAAACTGTCCGGCGGAGAAAAGCAGCGAGTGGCCATTGCCCGCACGATTTTGAAAGACCCACGCGTTCTTGTGCTTGACGAGGCCACGAGTGCGTTAGACACACATACTGAAAAAGAAATACAGGCAGCGCTTAAAACGGTTTCCGCACGCCGCACAACTCTTGTTATTGCCCACCGTTTGTCCACCATTGTGGATGCAGACGAAATTTTGGTGATGGCCAAGGGGCATATTGTTGAGCGTGGCACGCATGCAGCCCTGCTGGCCCAGAATGAGGTGTATGCATCCATGTGGGCTGCTCAGGGGGGAGAAAGCGGGCAGGAGACGTGATAAAAGGCGGAGGCCTGCTGGTAAGGCTTGGCTGTGTCTGACGAATCGCGCGCCCGCAGAGAATGTGGGACGCAGAAAAATGAAGGATCAAAAGAGATGACCGAAACAGCAGGGCAGACTCCCGCAGCAGGCCCGAACATGGATGTGCCCGAAGATCTGGCGCGGTGCGATATGGTTATTCAGCACGCTATTGAACATCTGCGGAGTGAAAAATATCCGCCGCTGGCAGTGGCATCCGCTCTTTTGGGTAATTCTGTAGGTATTCTTGCCCAGATTATGGATAAGGACACCGTTTTGCGCATTCTCGATTCAGCTGCTCAGAGCGTTAGATCGGGTGAAGTGCATGCGTCTGTTCGGGCACAGACCGGGCAGGAAAACGAGAAAGCCTGAGCACAACCCTTGACTGAAAGCCGTGGCTAAGCCATAAGCCGCGCCAATCCTGAATGTGGTCGCCGGGCGCTTGTCTCGGCCCTCTGTTCCTATTTTGTATAAGACAAGGATGAGACAATGTCCCGTCGTTGCCAGATTACCGGCAAAGGTGTGCTGACCGGAAACAACGTCAGCCACGCTAACAACAAATCCCGCCGTCGCTTCCTGCCGAACCTGCAGGATGCTTCCTTGGTTTCCGAAACTCTGGGTTCTGCCGTGCGTATGCGCGTAAGTGCTCGTGGCCTGCGCACCATTGAACACAATGGCGGCTTGGATGCATTCCTGCTGAGCACGCCTAACCGCAAGCTTCCTGAAGAAGCACAGGTCATCAAGCGCCGCGTTCTGCGCGCTCAGGCCAAAAAACAGGCAGCCGCAGGCGCCTGATTCAGGGGTTTACCTAATTCAGTGGAGCCGGATCTGCTCTTTTGGTGGAGTGGGCCGGTTTCTGCGGTGTAGATGTCTGGCAAGGTGCCAGACATCGTCGTCTATCGGCCGGTTTCCGGCAGCCGGGTTTCCTGAAGATTTTAACATCACAGGTGCCAATACGGCGCGCGGCGGCCACAGGCGCGAAGGGATTCCCATTCGCGCCTGACCTGTTTTCTGGAGGTTTTCGTGTCCGCCACATCCGATCTGTCCAAGATTCGTAATATCGGTATTACCGCGCATATTGACGCAGGTAAGACGACCACGACCGAACGTATGCTGTACTACACCGGTGTTTCCCATAAAATTGGTGAAGTGCACGAAGGTAACACCACAACAGACTACATGGCTCAGGAACGTGAGCGTGGTATTACCATTACGTCCGCCGCCGTGACCTGTGAGTGGGACGGCCACCGTATCAACATTATTGATACGCCCGGACATATCGACTTCAACATTGAAGTGAACCGCTCCTTGCGTGTGCTCGATGGGGCCGTGTTCATTATTGAAGGTGTGGCTGGTGTTCAGCCGCAGTCCGAAACCAACTGGCGTCTGGCAGACCGTTACAAGGTGCCTCGGATCATCTTCATCAACAAGCTGGATCGTACCGGTGCAGATTTCTACCGCGCATTTGATACGCTGAAAGAAAAGCTGGATATCGTTGCTATCCCGCTTCAGCTGCCAATTGGCGCAGAAGACAAGTTTGTTGGCGTTGTTGATCTGGTGGAAATGAAGGCCATCGTCTGGGAAGGCGGTGAACTTGGTGCGAAGTTCCACGATGAAGAAATTCCGGCTGACCTGAAGGAAAAGGCTGCAGAAGCACGCCAGAACCTGCTGGATACGGCTCTGGCTGTGGATGATGCAGCCATGGAAGAATACTTCGAAAAGGGTGACGTTTCTGTTGAAACCCTGAAGCGCTGCATCAAAAAGGGCGCTATTTCTGGCGAATTCCGTCCGGTTCTGTGCGGCACGGCGTTTAAGAACAAAGGCGTGCAGCCTCTGCTTGATGCCATTATCGACTACCTGCCAGCTCCAGACGATGTTGAAGGTATTCGTTGCGCTCCGCCGGAAGGTGAAGAAGACGACGAAAAAAACCAGCCCATCATTCCGGTTGACCCGAATGGTAAGTTTGCTGGCTTGGCCTTTAAGATCATCAACGATAAGTACGGTACGCTGACCTTTGTGCGCGTTTATCGCGGCGTGCTCAAAACCGGTGATACGGTTCTGAACACCACCAAAGGCCACAAAGAACGTATCGGCCGCATCTATCAGATGCATGCTGATAAGCGTGAAGAACTGACAGAAGTGCACGCTGGTGACATTGCTGCGTTTGTGGGTCTGAAAGACTCCCAGACAGGTGATACGCTGGCAGATCCGGCAGATCCGGTTGTTCTGGAACGTATGTCCTTCCCGGTTCCGGTTATCGACATCTCCGTCGAACCGAAAACCAAGGACGCAGTGGAAAAGATGACACTGGCACTGCAGAAGCTGGCTGGTGAAGATCCCTCCCTGCAGCTCAAGACCGATCAGGAAACAGGCCAGACCATTCTGTCCGGCATGGGCGAACTGCATCTGGACATCATTATCGACCGTCTGCGTCGTGAATATGGTGTGGATGCAAATGTGGGTGCACCGCAGGTGGCATACCGTGAAACCATCACGCAGCCGCATACGGAAACCTATACCCATAAAAAGCAGTCTGGTGGTTCCGGTCAGTTCGCTGAAGTGAAGATTGAGTTCCAGCCGGTTGAACGTAACGAAGGTATCCTGTTCGAAAACAAGGTTGTTGGTGGTTCTGTTCCCAGAGAATACATTCCGGCCGTTGAAAAGGGTATTCGCGTTCAGTCTTCTACTGGTGTGCTGGCAGGCTTCCCGACAGTGGACTTCAAGTTCACGCTGCTTGACGGTAAGTACCATGACGTTGACTCGTCCGCTCTGGCGTTCGAAATCGCGGCTAAGGCTTGCTTCCGTGATGGCATGAAAAAAGCTGGTCCGGTTATTCTGGAACCGATTATGGACGTGGAAATCACTACCCCGAACGATCACGTTGGTGACGTGGTGGGTGACCTGAACCGTCGTCGTGGCATGATCCAGAGCCAGGAAACCTCAGGCTCCACCGTTATGGTGCGTGCTTATGTGCCGCTGAAAGAAATGTTCGGCTACATTTCTCACCTGCGCTCCATGACGAAGGGCCGCGCTTCCTTCACCATGCAGTTCCATCATTACGATCCGGTGCCGCGCAACGTTGCTGAAGAAATTATGGCTCAGTCCAAGTAATTTCAGCCGTTTTTCGGTTTCGGAATATAAAGGCCGCTCCCTGTAAAGGGGGCGGCTTTTTTATTGTGCAAAACCAGATTACGTTGCGTGCGCTAAATACAAAGCGGCATGGTATGGCATGAATATGTCATGCGCTGGGTATGTGTGATGGCGCAGAAAAGAAACGGAAAGACGAGCAAGATGCCGAAGCTGTTTGAATGTGCAATGGATGAGACCGCGCAGAAAACACGGGTAAACCGGCGTGCGCTTATGCAGTTTACGCTGGGGGGCATGGCATCGGGTTTTTTTGCCCATAAAGCCTTTGCTCAGGCTCCTTCGTTGGCTTTTGCATCGTCTTCCGTAGATAAAATGCCGCCTATCAATGGGGTGTATGATTGGCGTGCTTTACCGCCCACACCCTTGGCGCTGGAAGCTGAAAGTGGTGGCTTACCTGTTGATACGGGCATGGTGCCAGCACAAGGTAAGGCCCAATTATATTACGCATCAGCGGGGGAGGGTGTGCCCGTCATGCTATTGCACGATGGTTTGGCCAATTCCAATTATATGGGAGACCTTGCCCGTGCGCTTTTGCGTGCCAGATGCCGTGTGATTGTGATGGATATGCGTGGGCATGGGCGCAGCACAATGGGGGCTTTGCCCTTGGGGTATGATTTGCTGGCCGATGATGTGCTCACAGTTATGGCGTTTTTACACCTGCGGCGCGTGGCCTTGGTGGGATGGGGGGATGGCGCAGTGCAGGCGCTAGACGTTGGTATGCGCCACCCCAGCAGTGTCAGTCGGATATTTGCTTTTGCACCGTGGAGCACGCCAGATGGTCTGCTCGCACGCGCAGGAGATATTCCTGCTTACAAATCTTTTATGGAAAGAACCCGGCAGGAATACAGGCAGCTTTCTTCCACACCACATAGGTTTGGAGATCTGGAATCTACAGTGCAGACTATGCGCAGCAGGCAACCCAATTGGACGGATGCAGATCTTATGCGGATAACAGCACCGTTATGGGTGGCTGCCGCAGATCATGATGGTATTGTGGGGCGTGTTCAGGCCGAGCATATGGCGGCTACGGTAGAAGGGGCAGGGCTCTTGGTGCTGCCTAATACCAGCCATTTTGCATTTTTGCAGAATCCGCAGCTCTTTACGTTGGCTGTGGAGAGCTTTCTAGGGGGCAGATAAAATGCGGGGCCACCATTAAGGCAGCCCCTTATTTTATAAAAAGACCTCAGCCAAAAGCGCCGATATTGTGCATGATGGCGACGCTGATTTCACGAATAAGCTCAAACATCTGTTGCATTGGCACAAAGATGTCTCTGTGCTCGCGCTCGTAAATACCTTCTTCGCGCGGGCCGCGTGGTTCATGAAAATCAAGGTTGGTTGGGCCAGTGCTGGTGGGGAAGATATGCTCAAGCTCTTCCAGCACAACCGAAATATCCAGACACAGTATATGCTGCATCATGACATCATGGTTAAAGCCCCCACGGGGCATAAAGAAGGGCACACGGCATGCCAAAAGCCATATTTGCTCAATAAGCATAATGCGGATGGCATGCAGAAGCCGGATTTGAGGCTCTGTGCGTGGTGCGTGCTCCCAAGCTTCTCTTAACGCAAGATGGTCGGCCTGAATGCGGCGGAACATAGTGAGAAGTTCGGCTGATAGGTCTAGCTTTTCCAGATCCTGCATCAGGGAAAGAAAAGCCTTCCGACGAGCCGGTGTTTTTTCCTCGGTAGCGCGATCAAGCCAGAAGCCAGGGTCCAGCAAACAGACAACGCTTTTCAGAACCTTGTCATCCGAGCACGCAAGACCATGTTGGGCAAAATCCAGAGCACGATGAAAACGTGGGCTGGATGTACGGAATGTTTCAAAGGTTTCCGGGTGGCGGCGTACGGCTGCTCCCAAGCCTTGCAAAGTGTTGGCGCACCATCCGAGTTGCTGAAGGATCGCGTTGTTGGGAATGGCGCGTAGCTGGCTGGGGTGAGTAATACGCTTATGGGTTGCGCTTTCTGCACTTTGGCGAGCAGGTGGCCGAGAGCCGGTTCTATCAATAAGGGAAGGCCCAAAAGCCCCCAGCAACGCGGCATAACCGGGGTCTTCCACCAGTTTTTTCATGCCTTCGCTAATGCTGGAGAAGAAATCAGCCGAAAAATCGGGCTGATCATAAATAGGGTCTTCTTCCTGCCGTAAGGGTAGAAACAGGTTTTCAGCAATAGTGGCCATTGTGGCGCCTGCCAGTTCCGGCGTACCAAAAAGGAGATAGCCATCTCCCCCCTGAAAAGCTGTTTCCTCACGGCAGGCAATGCCTGTGGCTTTAAACCGCGCCCGCACATGGGGTGGGGAAAGGTAATCCAGCCGATCTGCCATACGGAAAGGGTGCGCGCCGCGGCCTATGCTTTCACCGTGGGTATCAAAAAACACCACGGTAATATCCTGCATATTCCATCGAACCAGCAGATCATGAATGCGCAGGCGCAGGCGCTCTATCTGATACGTTGCGGCCAACTGGCCGACATACCGCCCAGAATCGGAATATCCAAACTGGAAGCACATGCGGCCGATACGACGGATATATGCACGCCATGTGGGAGAACGCAGGGCTTCTTCCACAATGTGCTCACCGTTCATAAGGGCATCTTCAGTTTCAAACAGTGGCGAGATTTCAATTTTATCTGCCACGCCAAAGCAGGAAGCCACCCATAGGGCGGAGAGCAACGTGTAACCGGTTTCTGTTTCTGCAATCAGAAAGCGAACAGGCGTATCGGAATCGATAAATTTGACCATTTGCGCAATGGTCATCATCAACCGCCCAGCACTGGAAGGATCGCTCAGCAGTGCGCCAAAATCCACCGGGACAGGCGTAACAGCTTCTAGCGCCTCGTTAATCTGGTTCAGCAATGCTCGGCGATGGGCCGGGTTGTTGGGGTCATCCAGCAGGTTTAGCTTCTGACGCACAAAGTTATGAATCTGGGAGGCATTGAGCCGCACATGTGTATGGGCCAATCCCAGCCCATGCGCCACAAACCCAGCGCGGGCAACAGCAAGTGGAATGCGTGCAGAAGGCGGCGCTGTATTAATGGCAGCCTCGAGCAAGCTATCTAGTTCTGCGGCGTGTGTTAGTGCTGTATTGCGCTGAGAAACCAGAAGTTTTGCAAAATTTGCCACAGCTTGCGCATCGGCAGGGCCAGCAGGCACAGCGCTAATTTGTTCTTTTACACAGGCAATGGCCCGTTGCAGTTTTTCTGTGAGTTCCGGGGCCAGTAAGCCTTCGTGCATGATCTGGCTTTCCAACCGCATCAACTGGAACAGTTTCATACGTAGGCGTAGACGTAGAGTATCCCACCATCCAATATCTGTGCGGCCATCGGTATCGTAGCCAACCCAACTGGTTGCAATAACCGGGCAGGGCTTCAGTCTTGTCCATTCCTGTGGCCAACGGGTGGCAGCTTCTTCCAGCAAAGCAGTTGCTAACAAATCCATGGCGTCACGCGCACGGGTGATGGCTTGTGCAGCTAGTGTAAATTCTTCTTCCAGCGTAGGAGGCGTAGAACGTCTGTGCGTTTCAAAAAACGGTGCTTCCTGCGGGGGGATGGCTTGGGATGCACTTTCTGCTAAAGCCGCGTACACTGGGTTGCTGAGGGCAAAAGTAGGGTGTGCTGTAAAAACCGCTGCAAATTGAATGGCGGAAATGCGATCCTGATACTCTGTAAAAGAACCGGTAGGGCATGTGTCTGCTACCGAACGTGCAACATTACGAAGCTTTTCTTGTGTGGCTTCAAGTGTTGCGCCGCCTACATAGCGGTGCAGTTTACGGGCACGCGCCAGAAAGGCTTCGTCACGGAGCTTTTGCACCAGGCTTACAATATCTGCCTGTGAGATTTCCTTGTTGGTAAAAGCTTCTCCCAGTCGGAGCGCGATACCCATAACAGGATTTGTGCCTTCAGCTGCTATGCCGACATCTGGCCGAGCAGTGGCGGACGCAAGGATACTGTCCAAACGGGAAAGAGAAGATGTGTTATCCATAGTCATAAGGGCGTCCTGAAGGTTCCTGCAGTAAAACAGTTATAAAGCCGGAATGAATCGAAATAACAACGAAATAGCTTGAAAAGAATGATGAACAACTTTTCACGTCTATGTTTTGTATGCAACCAGCTCACGCACTCTTGGGGGTGTTTGCGCACAGTGCTATTGAGTGGGATATGACATCTCAACCTCATCAGGACGCGGATTTCGCTGCCCGCCAGACACTGCGGCGATACAAAAATGCAGCTACAGGGCTGGTTGGCCTTATGGCTGGGGTAACGGTGTTGGGGTATGCAGCACCAGCCGCCGGATGGGTAAGAGATGGATTCTGGCTGGAAATGTTGCGGGCTGGGGCGCGGGCAGGCGTTGTAGGCGGCTTGGCAGACTGGTTTGCCGTGGTGGCGCTATTTCGTCGGCCTATGGGTTTGCCCATTCCGCACACCGCTATTTTACCTGCACAAAAGGATAGGCTTGGCCGCGCACTGGGGCGGTTTGTTGCGGGGCAGGTGTTTACCCAAAAGGAAGTTGAGCGCGTATTGGGGCAGGTCGATCTTCCTGCTTTTTTGGCGGATATGCTGGATGATCCCGGCACGCGGGATGCTTTGGTAAAATCCATAACACGCTCTTTGCCCCAGATGCTGGACAGGCTGGAAGATGGGCGCGCCAGCAATGCAGTTGCCCGTGTTATGCCAAAGCTATTGGGTGGCAGTAATCTAGCACCTATTATTGCGCGTGCCCTGCGCAGCCTTGTGGATGATGACAAGCATCAGGAAGTACTCTCCTTTCTGCTTGAGCAGATCAAGGATGCGTTACAATCCAAAGAAGGCGCGCTGCGCCAGATGATTGAAGAGCGCGTGCGTGAACAGGGCGGTCGTTTGCTTGGTTGGGCCATTGGTGGATCTATTGCCACCAAGGTTTTGTTGGCAGCGGCCAAGGAACTTGAGCGAATCGACCCACAGAATTCTAGCCTGCGTGAAGGCTTTACCAACTGGGTGCGTGGCCAGATTGACCGCATAGAAACAGACCCTGAAAAGGGAAAAGAGTTTTCCCAAACCATTATGAGCGTGCTTTCCCATGAAAGTGTTGTGGGGTGGTGGGGAGACATCTGGCTGCGCTTTCGGCGTATGGTGGAAGCAGATGTGGAAGATCCAGAAGGCCGCATAGCATCCGTGGTGCAGGATGCGCTTGAACGCATGGCTGCCCAGATGCGCTATGATCAGAACATGCGGCAACGGATTATGGATAGCGTAAACCGCACTGTTTTAAAGATGCTCCCTTTCATGCGTGAACGTATGGCAGAGTTTATTGCCCGTGTGGTTTCTGGCTGGAATGCTGTGGAAATAGCTGAAAAACTGGAACTTCGGGTTGGCAAGGATCTGCAATTTATCCGGTTTAACGGCACCCTGGTTGGCTTTGGTGTGGGGGCGCTGCTTTTTGCTGTATTGCGGCTTCTATTTGGGTTGAACGCGCAATAAGGCAGCCGATCACGTTTGCGCTGGATGCTTTTGTCCGCTTGTTTTGGGTTGACGCAAGGGCAGTGTGTCGCCATGTATCCGAAACAGGACCGCTCAGGTCTTTAATTGGGTCAAGGGCAGATAATGCTGAAACTTTCCCGCCTGGCGGATTATGCAATCGTCATCTTGGTAAAACTGGGTGAGCAGGAAGGCGTTGTAACGTCTCCAACACTTGCAGCTATTACAGGGGTGCCAGAGCCAACAGTGGCCAAGGTGCTTAAGGTGCTGTCTGCGCATGGGTTTGTGCTTTCCCAGCGTGGGGCAAAGGGCGGATACCGCCTTGCCAGACATTTGGCAGATATTTCTGTTGCCAGTGTTATTACAGCCGTAGATGGCAAGATTGCGCTTACAGCCTGTGTAGATGGCGGAGAGTGTGATACCGGCGTGTCGTGCGGTCTGTGTGGCAGCTGGGATACCATTAATCAGGCCATACGAACCACGTTGGAGGGCATTTCCTTGGAAAGCATGCGCAGCAAGGCATCGTGTTTTTCAAATATGCCACGATCCAATACGCAGCCCGGCGCTGCTATGCCACGTGAGGGGATCTGAACCATGCCGGCAGTTACTGAAACCCGCGAAGCGGTCGAAAAGCTCGGCCAGTCCACTTACAAGTGGGGCTTTGAAACAGATATTCAGATGGATCTCGCCCCAAAAGGGTTGAATGAGGACATCGTCCGCCTGATTTCTGCGCGTAAGAACGAACCAGAATGGCTTCTGGAATGGCGCCTGACGGCATTCCGCAAATGGCAGTCCATGCAGGAGCCTACGTGGGCCAAGGTTTCTTACCCGCCGATTGATTATCAGGATGCGCATTACTATGCCGCTCCGCGCAAGAAAGAAGGCCCGAAATCTCTGGATGAGGTTGATCCGGAACTTCTGAGAACCTACGAAAAACTGGGTATTCCCCTACATGAGCAGGCTATGCTGGCAGGTGTGGAATTGCCCGAAGGTGAAACGGCGCGTCCACCTGTTGCTGTAGATGCGGTGTTTGACAGTGTTTCCGTTGTCACCACTTTCCGTAAAACCTTGGAAGAAGCAGGGGTGATCTTCTGCCCTATTTCTGAGGCCGTGCAGGAACATCCAGAACTGGTGCGTAAATATCTGGGTAGCGTAGTGCCGGTGGCAGATAATTTCTATGCCGCCCTTAACTCCGCAGTATTTACCGATGGCTCTTTTGTGTACGTGCCCAAAGGGGTGCGTTGCCCGATGGAGCTTTCCACCTACTTCCGTATCAATGCGCGCAATACAGGGCAGTTTGAGCGCACACTGATTGTGGTGGAGGATGGTGCTTCCGTTTCCTATCTGGAAGGTTGCACAGCCCCTATGCGGGATGAAAATCAGCTACATGCGGCAGTGGTGGAGCTGGTGGCGATGGAAGATTCTTCCATCAAATATTCCACGGTGCAGAACTGGTACCCTGGTGATTCCGAAGGGCGCGGCGGTATCTACAACTTTGTGACCAAGCGTGGCGCGTGCCGTGGGGCTCGCTCCAAAATTTCATGGACACAGGTGGAAACAGGTTCTGCCATTACATGGAAGTATCCATCCTGCATTTTGCAAGGTGATGGATCTGTGGGTGAATTCTATTCCGTGGCTGTTACCAACAACTGCCAGCAGGCAGATACAGGCACGAAGATGATTCATATCGGGCGCAATACCCGCTCCACCATCATTGCGAAAACTATCAGCGCAGGGCGCTCAGACAGCACATATCGCGGTCTGGTGCGTGTGCAGCCCAAGGCTTCTGGCGCGCGTAACTTCACCCAGTGTGATAGCCTGCTGATTGGTGATGAATGCGGCGCGCATACTGTGCCGTATATCGAAAGCCGGAACATGGCAGCGCGTATTGAGCACGAAGCCACAACATCCAAGATTTCAGAAGATCAGCTTTTTTATTGTCGCCAGCGCGGCCTGTCTGAAGAAGATGCGGTTGGGTTGATTGTAAATGGTTTCTGCCGGGATGTTCTTAAGGAACTGCCCATGGAATTTGCTGTGGAAGCACAGAAACTGTTGCAGATCAGCCTTGAAGGCAGTGTAGGCTAAGGGAGTACAGAACATGAGCCAGTTTTTGGAAATTTCCGGTCTGTGCGCCCGGATTGATGCCGATGGGCAGGAAAAGCAGATTCTCCGTGGTGTGGATCTCACCATTCCGCCGGGTGAAGTGCATGCCATTATGGGGCCGAACGGGTGTGGTAAATCTACCCTTTCCTATGTTCTGGCTGGGCGTGAGGATTACGAGGTTACGGCTGGATCTGTTACCTTCAAGGGGCAGGATCTGCTGGCTATGGAGCCGGAAGAACGTGCTGCTGCGGGCCTGTTTCTGGCGTTCCAGTCTCCTATTGAATTGCCGGGTGTGAATAACGCCAATTTCCTGCGCACGGCGGTAAATGCTGTGCGCCGTGCCCGTGGATTGGAAGAACTGGATGCCGTTGCATTTCTGAAAATGGCGCGTGAGGCTGCCAAGTCTCTCTCCATGGCGCCGGATATGCTCAAGCGTAACGTCAACGTTGGGTTCTCTGGTGGTGAAAAAAAGCGCAATGAAGTGTTGCAGATGACACTTCTTCAGCCTTCTTTCGCCATTCTGGATGAAACCGATAGTGGGCTGGATGTGGATGCCCTGCGTATTGTGGCGGAAGGGGTGAACCGTTTGCGTTCACCAGATTTCTCTGCACTGGTTATTACGCATCATCAAAAGCTGCTGGACTATCTGGTGCCAGACCGCATTCACGTTATGGCCAAAGGCCGGATTATTCTTTCTGGTGGGCCAGAACTGGCCAAGAGAATTGATCAGGAAGGCTACACCAAGTTTCTGACGGAGGCGGCGTGAACGCGATCAGCAAAGATATGAGCGGCCCTCTATCTTCGTTCGCGCAACGCCTGAACGATGTTGAAGGGGCAGAGCGGCAAGCAGCCATTGGCGCACTGCTCAGAACCGGCTTGCCAGACAGGCAGATAGAGGCATGGAAATATACCAGCCTGCGCCCATTAGCTGCGCAGGAATTTCAGGCCCCACCAGCGCAATATGATGCAGCGCAGGCAAAAAGCCTGTTGGATAACCTGCTTAGCAAGCATGATACGGTGCAGTCTGTGCCACGCATTGTGTTTGTGAATGGCCGATTTGTGAAAGATCTCAGCCTTCTGCCAGAAGGTGTGGATGTTTCCTTTTTTAGCCAGAACAATCTGGCATCAGATGTGCAGGCCAGCCCGGATAGAGATCCTCTTGTGGCGCTGAACACGGCTTTGGTGGAAGACGGTGCCACACTGCACGTTGCAAAGGGTGCAGATGCAGGGCGCGTGCTCCTGATTTCTCTGGGCGTAGCGGGCGATACCGCAATCTCTTTCCATCCACGCCATAGCGTGGTGTTGGAAGAAGGTGCGCATCTTTCCTTGCTGTCACTCAGCGCAGGTGTTGGGCAGTATTTCCATAATCCGGTTATGGAAGTAACGGTGGGAGAAAGAGCCAAACTCTATCATACCACGTTGCAGACAGAAGGGCTGCAAGCCATAGCGTTGGCCACAACCTATGTGCAGGTTGCTGGGCATGGCGTTTACAATAGCTTTGCCCTTGGTTTGGGTGGCTTGTTGTCTCGGCATGAAGTGCATGCACGGTTGAAGGCACCACATGCTCAGTTGCATGTAAATGGTGCGCAAAATCTTGCAGAACATCAGGTGGGGGATATCACGAGCGTTATCACCCATGCAGCTTCGGACTGCACTTCCCGCCAGACTGTTCGGAATGTGCTGGATGGCCATGCGCGGGGTGTTTTCCAAGGCAAGGTGCTGGTTGAACAGGTTGCCCAGAAAACCGATGGCTACCAGATGAATCAGGCATTGCTGCTTTCTGAAAACGCAGAAATTGACGCAAAGCCTGAGCTTGAAATCTATGCGGATGATGTGCGTTGCAGCCACGGGGCAACCGTGGGGGCGCTGGATGATGACCAACTGTTTTATATGCGTAGCCGTGGTGTGCCAGAGGCACAGGCCCGCCAGATCCTGATTGCAGCGTTTCTGGATGAGGCGCTTTCCCTCATTGAAGATGAAACGGCGCAGGAATACTGCCGCGCCATGCTGGCAATCCGTTTTTCTGCTGAAAGGAAGGCCGCGTAATGTCTCATCCTTCTATTACAGACACATCCGGGCTGGATCTGGCTGCTATTCGTAAGCAGTTTCCTATTCTGTCGGAAAAAGTGCACGATCGCCCGTTAGTGTTTCTGGATAGCGCCGCTTCGGCCCAAAAGCCGGATGCCGTTATCAACGCTATGGTGCACACCATGCACCATCAGTATGCCAACATTCACCGTGGCCTGTATTGGCTGAGTGAACGTGCAACCGAGGCTTATGAAGCTGTTAGAGATCAGGTTGCGGGCTTTCTCAACGCACCTTCGCGGGAAGAAATTGTTTTCACCCGTAACAGCACAGAAGCTATTAATCTGGTTGCGTATTCCTTTGGTTCTCTGCTTACGCCGGGGCAGGCTGTGGTTATTTCCGAAATGGAACACCATGCCAACCTAGTGCCGTGGCAGATGCTGCGTGACCGTATGGGCATTGAATTGCGCATAGCTCCGATTACCGATGCTGGTGATCTGGATATGGATGCGTTCGGCCAGCTTTTGTCTGATGGCAAAGTAGCACTTGTTGCTATTACCCATATGTCCAACGTGCTGGGCACCATTACACCAGCGCGCCAGATTGCTGATATGGCGCATGCAGCCGGTGCGCTGGTGCTGTTTGATGGCAGCCAGGCCGTGGTGCACCACCGCACAGATGTGCAGGCTTTGGGAGCAGATTTCTATACCTTTACCGGGCATAAGCTATATGGCCCAACCGGCATTGGTGTTTTGTGGGCGCGGCGTGCGCTGCTGGAAGATATGCCGCCATTTATGGGCGGGGGGGACATGATCTCCACCGTAACATTTGAAAAATCCACATGGGCGAATGTTCCACATAAGTTTGAAGCGGGCACGCCTGCGATTGTTGAAGCTATAGGCCTTGGTGCTGCAATTGCTTGGGTGGAAAAGTTTGGTTTTGATGCCATTGCAGCGCATGAACAGGCTTTAACCAGCTACGCGTTGGAGCGTCTGAGCACTGTTCCGGGGCTGAACATTGTTGGGCAGCCCAAAGAGCGTGGAGGCGTTATTTCCTTTACCATGGCGGATGTGCACCCGCATGATATTGCCACGTTGCTGGATCGCAACGGTATTGCCGTACGTGCGGGCCACCATTGTGCAGAGCCGCTTATGCGTCGCTTGGGGCTAACGGCCACAGCACGTGCCAGCTTTGGTATTTATACCATGCAGGAAGAAATAGACGCGCTTGCCGATACGTTGGTGCGTATCCGGGAATTTTTTGTGTGACACAAACCGTGCCAGATTCTGATGCCCTGTATGACCGCGTGATTGTAGAGCGCGCGCGTGCTCCGCAATATGCGGGCAAGCTGGAAGCACCTTCAGTGCAGGGCGAAGGCAAAAACCCCATGTGTGGGGATAAAACACGGGTGGATATCGCACTGGATGCAACCCATATCCAAAGTGTGCGCCACACCACACGTGGATGCGCCATTTGTGCAGCAGCGGCTGATTTAATGGCGCAGCAGGTTTCTGGTTTGGATGTTGCGCAAGCTGTCAGCCTATCTGGTCGGTTTTCTGCCATGCTGGTGGGGCAAAGTTCCCCTGCCGCACCGGCGGATACTTCATTAGGGCCGTTAGAGGTTTTCCAGCCTCTGCGGTCTCACAAGGCACGGATACGATGTGCCGAACTGCCTTGGATTGCGTTAAAGGAGGCGCTTTCTCATGCCGACGTCTGAAGACGTGCATGCTCCCGTTCTGCCAGGGGTAGAAAAGGAAGCTAAAACAGCAGAGGCTTCTGCCGATGTGCTGCATGCTGATCATGCACCTGCCGGAAACGAAGCCGGAAAAGTAGAAAGCTGGACACCCGATGAAGGGGCAGAACAGCCCGCTAAACCGCAGTCTGCCGGTGCAGTTTCGGAAGATGCGGTTATTGAGGCGATTGCCACAGTGCATGACCCGGAAATTCCGGTGAACATCTATGAACTTGGCCTGATTTACGCAATCGATCTGTATGATGATGGCCGCGTGCGTATTGAAATGACACTAACAGCCCCCAACTGCCCCAGCGCGCAGGAACTGCCTGTGCAGGTGAAAGAAGCAGTGGAAAAAGTGCCAGGTGTAAAATCTGCAGAAGTGGAAGTGGTGTGGGATCCACCGTGGGATATGTCGCGTATGAGTGATGAAGCCCGTCTCGCGCTGAACATGTTCTGAACCGAAAACAAGGTGAGGGTATAAAATGTCTCAGAAAACGGCTGTTGCTCCCACAAAGCGGGAACTTCCTCCTCTTATGCGGGTGTCTCAAGCTGCGGCAGATCGGTTGCAGCATTTATATGCCACGGCACATGCGGGCCAGTTGCTGCGTATTTCTGTAAGCACCAAAGGCTGCTCCGGCAAAGCATATGACATGCAGTTTGTGGATACAGCAGGTGAGGGCGATGAAGTGGTAAAAGATCACGGCATAACCTTGCTGGTAGATCGCAAAGCTACGCTTTACCTGATTGGTTCTGAAATGGATTATCAGGAAGGTGATCTGGAGGCCGGGTTTGTTTTTTCCAACCCTAACGAGAAAGGCCGTTGCGGCTGCGGCGAGAGCTTTCACGTTTGAAGCTACAAATGGCTTCAATTTCTGCAGACCATAAAAACTGGTCAACTACAGTTACATTTTCCACCGTATATCCAGCTTTGGCCAGCAGGCTTGCATCCTGCGCCAAGGCGGCGGGGTTACAGCTTACATAAATAATGTGGGTGGGTAACCCTTGAGCAATCTGGCGCATTTGCAACTTTGCCCCTGCGTGCGGGGGATCCAGCACAACCACAGCGGAAGCTGTTATTTCCTTAGCCAAAACCGGCTGATGGTTTAGATCCCGACAGAATGTACTGATTCGCGTGCCGCCTGTCGCTTTCTTCAGGGCCTCCAAAGCGGGTGCATAGCCTTCGTAAGCGTTTACGCGGGCACGTTCTGCCAATGGAAACGTAAGTGTGCCACAACCGGCATAAAGCTCGGTAATAATATCACGGCGGTTCAGCTTGGCGGGCAGGCTTTTTACAACGGCATCCTGAATATATTTTTCACTTTCACCTGTTGCCTGCAAAAAAGTGCCAGGTGGCGGTGTGATTTGGTGAGAAGCAATTGTCTGAACAACAGAGCCTGATTGTGCCGCGACTTCTGGCTGACCTGTATCTTTAATCAACTGCCAACTGATACGCGGAATGCGCTGCTCTGTAACCAGTTGCGCCAAACGCACGCGGTCTGGTGCAGTTAGCGGCCCATCTGTTTGCAACAGAACATCCAGCCCAGAATCCAGCAGATTGATATGTAAATTGGCTTCACGCCGAATGGCGTTCAAGCTGCGGAGTGTGGCCCGAAAAGCGGGTAGGGCCGCTAGAATGTCGGGGTGCAACACAACGCAGGTGGTAAGGTCTGTAACTGCGTGGCTATTGCGCGCATGAAGCCCAATGATGATGCCATCAGGCTGACGCCTTACAGCCAGATCTGCTCTACGGCGAGAGAATGGCTGCACCTGCTTGGCAGAAAATGCTGGAAGGTTGTTAAACCCAGCCTTTTGTAAAGCGTGTTGAACAGTAGCCATTTTCCACTGCAAAATAGCAGCAGGTTTTACATGTTGGAGCGTGCAGCCACCGCAGCGTTCACACAAGGAGCAGGGCGGTATCTGCCGGTCTGGTGAAGGTTGAAGAACTTCAACAAGCTGCCACTTGCCATCTGAATTTTTATTCAGACGCACATGCTCACTAGCAAGAGTTTCTGGAACGTAAACTACAGAACCATCTGGCGTACGCACGGCGCCATCGCCCTGCGTTGCCAGATAGAGAACATCCGTATCGTAAGTTTCAGTCACAGATTATGTTCAGGCGTGCGTATCTGCGGCGCGTTCAGCCGTTGCATCTGTGCCCGGTGAGGCAGGCCTAACAGAGTTTCGGCGTGGCAACAGCATGAACGCTGGTACCATATCGCCAAAGCCCTGTACATCACCACCGGGAGCGGGCGGAATTTCATCCCGCTGATGGCGTGTATTGCGCGTAGGCTGACGTTCTGGGCGTGCTGTCTGCTGGAGTTTGGCTTCAGGCTGCTGCTGTTCGCGTGCTGCAGGAGCTGGATTTTCACGTTCCCGATTACGCTGTGGTGTGTGGGGTTTGCGTGCGCGCCCCGCTGGTGGCCGCTTTTCATCAGACCATTCAAGCTGCTTCACACCATCCAGCACCATGCGCGGAATTTCTTTGCCTGTCAGCTTTTCAATAGCTTCGGCCA
Organism: Acetobacter sp. DmW_125128; assembly: GCF_008704325.1. Classification (NCBI taxonomy): domain Bacteria; kingdom Pseudomonadati; phylum Pseudomonadota; class Alphaproteobacteria; order Acetobacterales; family Acetobacteraceae; genus Acetobacter; species Acetobacter sp. DmW_125128. The sequence continues at coordinate 51,651 of NZ_VHOP01000003.1, forward strand.
GAGCTTTATCATACGGCGTTGCAATGCTGTAGGCGTGGCCTTCACGCCCTGCACGGCCAGTACGTCCGATTCGGTGCACATAGTCTTCTGCATGGAAGGGCAGATCGAAATTGAAGACGTGCGAAAGACCGCCAATATCAATGCCACGTGCGGCTACGTCTGAGCACACAAGCACTTTCAGTTCATCGTTCTTGAATTTTTCCAGCGTGGAAAAGCGCACGGACTGGGGCAAATCGCCATGTAAAGCGGCGGCTGAAAAGCCATGCTTCACGAGCGATTTGGTTAAAATATCCACATCACGCTTACGATTGCAGAACACAATAGCATTCTGTAGCGCTGGGTCTTTCAACAGTTGGCGGAGCGTTTCCCGCTTGCTGTATTCATCCACCACCACAATGCCGGTTGTAATGGTTGTGGCCACAGAAGATTGCCGTGCAACCGTAATTTCTTTGGGAGAATGCAGGAAGGTATCTGCCAGCTTACGGATGGTCGGTGCCATAGTGGCGGAGAACAGCAGTGTTTGCCGGTTAGGAGGCAACAGCCCGACAATTTTTTCAATATCGGGAATGAAGCCCATATCCAGCATACGGTCAGCTTCATCAATTACCAGAATGCCGGTGTGGTTCAGCATCAAACCGCCGCGTTCAAACAGATCAAGCAGGCGGCCGGGGGTGGCAATTAGCACATCCACACCACGGTTCAGTACTTCTTTCTGATCTGCCATGCTTTCTCCGCCAATCAGCAGAGCATGGTTGAGCTTGAGGTATTTGCCGTAGTTCACAAAATTTTCTGCAACCTGTAGCGCCAGTTCACGCGTGGGTTCCAGAATAAGGGAGCGCGGCATACGGGCCCGTGCCCGCGAATCCGCCAAAATCTCCAGCATGGGTAGCGTGAAAGACGCAGTCTTACCCGTTCCTGTCTGTGCAACGCCCATAACATCCCGCGCCATCAGAATGGCCGGAATAGCCTGAGCCTGAATGGGGGTGGGGTGTGTGTAGCCCATGTCCGAAATAGCACGTAGGAGAGGCTCGGAGAGTTCCAGATCAGCAAATGTGATGGAGGCCGTATCTTCTGCGGCTTCAACGGTAATTTCTGCGGTTTTTTCAGCAGGAACCAGTTCTGGAGTGGCGTTTTCTTCTGCTTTGGCTTTTGGAGCAGGCTGCTTTTCCGCAGAGGGTTCCGGCGCAACTTCAGGCGCTTGCTCAACAACCTCAACAGCAGAAGCCGCGGCTTCTACGGGAGCGGGAACTTCTGTTGCTAGGGTTGCTTCGGCCTGTTCTGGGGCGATTGGAGCTGATTCTTCAGCTTTTTCTACTTTTGGCTTCCGGCGCCTTACAACACGTTTTTTGGGGGCAGGTTTTGCCTCGGCTGCAACCGCTTTTTCAGCGGGAGCTTCGGTTGCCGTGCCCGTATCTTCTGCGGCGTCTGCTGCGCTCACAGGGGCAGGGGTAGCCGTTTTTTTGCGGCTACGTGTTGCTGTCTTGCGGGGGGAGGCGGGCGTTTTAGCTGTCAATCTGCTCTCGGAACCGTAGGTCTGTCTGTTGTCAGCACTGGCTGAAGAGCCTGCCCGTATCGGGGTGCCTCAACTAAAGTGACTGAGGCACCGATTCACGTATCTACCCGGTCAGGCGTTTGTTCCGATAAAGCTGTTTTGGCCTGAAATCAAGTTTTTGGCAGAATGTTACTGTGTTTCTTAGGCAAAAGGATGGCCAAGGCAGGCAGAAAGCACTGCCAGCACGCCCAACGCAACAATAAGCAGCACGCGGGAGCGGATGGAGTCGAACACAGAAGGCTGCGGGCGGATGGAGCGCCGTGCTTTCTGGTAAGGCCCTGTGTACATCATAACAAACAGCACAGCCATGATAATGCCCAAAAGCTGCATGAGGTTGGTTGTCCATGGTGCGTTTGCAAACCCACCTTCATGAATAATCAGCAGCCAGCCGGTAATCAGTGCTGTGGGGATAACGTGCGTTAAAACCTTAAAAAAGCGGGCCAATGTCTGCAAATGCACAGAGTTGCGCTGTGTTGCATCCAGTAAGCGTAGGCTCGGGCGCAAAATAATAACGGCATAGGCACCACCACCAATCCACAAGATGATGCTGACAAGGTGGAGGGTGAGAACAAGGCTCCAGAGAATGGAATGGGGCATGCTGAACTCCGCTTGGCGTTAATGCAGGAAAAAGGCGCGGGGCGGGGAAGGGGGTATCGTCCAACGCTTGTCTGCTGCCTGATTGCCAAGGGGACGGACACTGCGCAAGAGGCTATATTTGCACAAATTATCGTCTGCTCTATGTGTGGAGGCTCGGTATGGCAGCAATATATCCTTCTCTTCTGAGCGTTTATTCCCCTGATGAAATGGGGAAAATTGACCATATTTCGGCGCAGACTGTGCCCGTTTCCGTATTGATGGAAAATGCTGGTCGCGCGGTGGCGCGCGCTATTTTCCGATACGAAAAGCCAGCCCGCGTGCTTGTGCTGTGTGGCCCCGGCAATAACGGGGGGGATGGATACGTGGTTGCGCGGCATCTTCATGATGCAGGTTGGCCTGTGGCTGTAGCGGAAATGGTGGCGCCCAAGCTGGGCGGCGCGGCGGCAGAAGCCTCGGCCCGATTCCGAGGTGTTCGCGTGCCATTTTCAGCACAGGAATCTGCGCGGGCAGATTTGGTGGTTGATGCTATCTTCGGTGCAGGATTGAGCAGAGACGTTACGGGTTTGCCTGTTGAAGTTCTGCAAGCGGCGCGGCGTATTGTTGCTGTTGATATGCCTTCAGGTGTGGATGGCGCGACAGGCTTGGTGCGTGGATATGCACCGCAGGCCGCCATGACGGTAACGTTCTGCCGGTTCAAGCCGGGGCATTTACTATATCCGGGCAGAGAATATCTGGGGCGGTTGATTCTGGCAGATATCGGAATCCCAGAAGCTGCGTTGGATCAGGTGCCTCCAACAACGTGGCGGAATGAGCCCGGCTTGTGGCATTTGCCGATTCCTGGCCCTGAAAGTCATAAATATACGCGCGGTGTGGTGAGTATTTGCGCGGGCGAATCCATGCCGGGGGCAACCCGCTTATGTGCGGGCGGTGCACGCGCTGCCGGTGCTGGTTTGGTGCGTGTGGCTGCTGGGGCGGGTGCTGCGGCTTATAAACTGGGTGCGCCCGGCCTTATTGTAGATGCGGCACCGTTGCCGACATTGTTGCAAGACAAGCGCCGCCGCGTGTGGGTTTGCGGCCCCGGTTTAACAGAGGCGGAAGTGCAGGCCACGCTGCCGGTGTTGTTAGCGGCAGAAAAGAGCGTTCTGGCTGATGCCGGTGCTTTAAGCGCTTCTGCGGGCGACCCTGAAAAACTTAAAGGCGTTGCAGTTATAACGCCGCATGTTGGGGAGTTTACCCGCGTATTCGGCCCAGTGGGCAGTAATCCGCCAGAGCATATTCGGCAGGCGGCCCAGCAGATTGGGGCTGTGGTGGTTCTAAAAGGGGCTTCCACCATGATTGCAGCGCCAGACGGACGGCTTGCAATTAATGACCATGCAACTCCAGCTTTAGGCACAGCGGGTTCAGGGGATACACTTTCTGGTGTTGTTTCAGCCCTGCTGGCTGCTGGTATGCCAGCGTGGGAGGCTGCATGTGCTGGCGTGTGGCTGCATGGGGAGGCTGGGCGGCAAGCCGGGCCGTGGCCTGTGGCGGAAGATTTGGACCTTCATTTGGGCGCTGCGCGAGAAAAAGCAGCTCATATGCAGAAACAGAGGGTGAACTCGCACATCGGCATCTTGCCGTGAGCGAATGTTTGGGTTAAGTCCACCCAACTCGTGACGGTGAGCATTGTGAGCGGGTGTGGTGGAATTGGTAGACACGCCAGATTTAGGTTCTGGTGACGCAAGTCGTGGGGGTTCAAGTCCCTCCACCCGTACCAATTTATTTTAGTCATGCTCCCGTCCTGGTCCGCGACGGCCTTTGCGTAGCGGGTGTTTGAGTTTTGTACCGAAAGGAAGGCCTGACCGATGCAGGTTACCGAGACCCTTTCCGAAGGGCTGAAGCGTGGTTTTACCGTAACAGTTCCAGCGGCGGAAATTGCCAGCAAGCGTGATGCGCGGCTGAAGGAAGTTGCAGCAAACCTAAATCTGCCGGGCTTCCGTCCGGGTAAGGTGCCTGTTTCTCTGGCCAAGCAGCGTTACGGCGAAAGCGTGTGGGCAGAAGTGCTGGAACAGACGGTATCTGATGCTCTGCGTAACGTTTTTGACGAACGCGGTATCCGTCCTGCTGGTCAGCCTAAGGTAGATCTGGTTTCGGGGCAGGCCGATGATGGAAAAGATCTGGAATTCACAGTTGAAGCAGAGCTTCTGCCAGAAATCGCTGTGCCAGACCTGTCTGATCTCACGCTGACACGCCTGAAGGCGAACGTAAGCGATGAAGCCATCAACAAGGTGCTGGAAGATATCGCTAAGCGCGGCCGCACTTTTGAAGTGGTGGAAGAAGTTCGCCCCGTTGCCAAAGGTGATGTGGTAGCTATCGATTTTGTTGGTAAGCGCGACGGTGTTCCCTTCGAAGGCGGTTCCGCTGAAGATGTGAACGTCGAAATCGGCGGTGAAGGCTTTATTCCTGGGTTTGCTGAGCAGATCGAAGGCATGAAGCCGGGCGAAGAAAAAGTTATTACGGTAACTTTCCCCGCAGATTACGGCGCAACTGAGCTGGCAGGTAAAGAAGCAACCTTCGATATCAAAGCCAAGCAGATCAAGAAGCCAGTTGATGCGCCGATTGATGATGAACTGGCCAAGAAGATGGGCTTTGAAAGCCTTGATCAGCTGAAAGATCTGATTCGCAAGCAGATTGAAGGCGAATATGATCAGCTTTCTCGTCTGCGTATCAAACGTGAGCTGCTGGATGAACTGGCAAAGAAAACTGATTTCACTGCGCCAGAAGGCATGGTGGATGCAGAATTCAACCAGATCTGGGCGCGCGTTGAAGAAGACCGTAAGTCTGGCCAGCTTGATGACGAAGACAAGAACAAAGACGAAGAAACCCTTCGCGCTGATTACCGTAAAATTGCGGAACGCCGCGTAAAGTTGGGTCTGCTTCTGGCTGAAATTGGCCGTAAGAACAATATTACGGTTACGCCGGACGAATTGGGCCGGGCAGTGCGGGCAGAAGCCATGCGCTACCAAGGTCAGGAAAAGCAGGTGTTCGAATTCTTCCAGAAGAATCCGCAGGCCGCAGAATCCCTCAGGGGGCCAATCTTTGAAAACAAGGTTGTCGATTACCTGATTGAACTGGCTAAAGTGACGGATAAAGAGGTCACACCAGAGGAGCTTTCAGATATTCCACCAGCGAATATCTAATAAGAAAAAGGCCGTGTCCCGCCAGTGTGAACTGGCGGGACATTCTTTTTGGGCATGTTTTTCTTTTCCGGGGTGGCATCTTTCCACTTTATCTCTATCTTGAACCAGAGTGCCTGAGCTTTCTTGTGTTTGCGCAGGAAGGCGGGAAGGGCTAATTCAGTTTTTTATACGGGAATGAGTGGTATGAGGGATCGTGATCCCGTTGAGATTTTCAGCAATGCGCTGGTACCGATGGTGGTCGAACAGACCTCTCGCGGTGAGCGGGCGTTTGATATCTATTCCCGCCTGCTTCAAGAGCGGATCATCTTCCTGACTGGTCCCGTGTACGATCAGGTTGCATCCTTGATTTCCGCGCAGCTTCTGTATCTGGAAAGCGTGAATCCGAACAAGGAAATCTCTTTTTACATCAACAGCCCGGGTGGTGTGGTTTCTGCCGGTTTGGCAATTTATGATACCATGCAGTACATCCGCAGTCCCGTAAGCACAGTGTGCATCGGGCAGGCAGCTTCTATGGGCTCCTTGTTGCTGGCTGGGGGTGAAAAAGGGCGCCGTTTCGCGCTGCCAAATGCGCGTGTTATGGTGCATCAGCCTTCTGGTGGCGCGCAGGGTCAGGCAAGTGATATCGAAATTCAGGCGCGTGAAATTCTGATCATTCGTCAGAAGCTGAATGAAATCTACCGTGAACATACAGGTCGCACGTTGGAGGAAATTGAGCAGAAGTTGGAGCGTGATACCTACATGTCCGCCCACGAAGCTCAGTCCTTCGGGATTGTGGATGAGGTGATCAGCCACCATAAGGCGACAGAAACAGGCAAGAAGGATAAAAGTCATCCTTAATCTGGCGTACAGTAATCTTCCTGTTACAATAGGGAAGACGCCTGCCGTAAGGCAGGCACACACGTTCTGGGACTCGGTTCTCGGTGCGATGGGGCCTGGGATGATCGAGGGAGTGGGCTGATGAATACGAAGTCCGGTGATTCCAAGAATACGCTTTACTGCTCGTTCTGTGGAAAGTCACAACATGAGGTTCGCAAGCTGATTGCCGGCCCCACGGTGTTCATTTGTGATGAGTGTGTTGAACTCTGCATGGATATCATCCGTGAAGAGAACAAGACATCCCTTGTCAAATCGCGCGAGGGTGTGCCGACACCGCGGGAAATCTGCAAGGTTCTGGATGATTATGTTATCGGGCAGGCTCAAGCCAAAAAGGTTTTGTCTGTGGCTGTGCATAACCATTACAAGCGCCTGACGCAGGTTGCCAAAGCCGGGGATGTTGAGATTGCAAAATCTAACATCCTGCTTATTGGCCCAACAGGCTCTGGTAAAACCCTGCTTGCTCAGACACTGGCGCGTATTCTGGATGTGCCTTTTACAATGGCAGACGCCACAACCCTGACAGAAGCAGGGTATGTGGGGGAAGATGTTGAAAACATTATTCTCAAGCTGTTGCAGGCATCTGACTACAATGTTGAACGTGCACAGCGTGGCATTGTGTATATTGATGAAATCGACAAGATTTCCAAAAAGTCAGACAACCCTTCCATTACCCGTGATGTAAGTGGTGAAGGTGTGCAGCAGGCGCTGCTGAAGCTTATGGAAGGCACAGTCGCTTCTGTTCCGCCGCAGGGAGGGCGCAAGCATCCGCAGCAGGAGTTCCTGCAAGTAGATACCACCAACATGCTGTTTATCTGTGGTGGTGCTTTTGCTGGGCTGGACAAGATTATTTCTGCCCGCGGTAAAGGAACCAACATTGGGTTTGGCGCCGATGTGCGTGCTCCGGATGAGCGTAAGACAGGGGAAATCCTGCACGACGTGGAACCGGAAGACTTGATGAAGTTTGGTTTGATTCCGGAATTCATCGGGCGTCTGCCAGTTATCGCAACGCTGGGTGATCTGGATGAAGCTGCGCTTATCAAGATTCTGACAGAACCCAAGAATGCGTTGGTCAAGCAGTATCAGCGTTTGTTCCAGATGGAAGATGTGCAACTGGACTTTACGGATGATGCACTTAAAGCCATCGCAGATCGCGCTATTGTGCGAAAGACTGGGGCTCGTGGGCTACGCTCCATTCTGGAAAGTATCCTAATGTCGACCATGTTTGATCTGCCGGGCCTCGAAAATGTAGAGGAAGTGGTGGTTAACCGGGATGTCGCGGAAGGCAAGGCCAGTCCGGTCTATGTTTACGGGAAAAAGAAAGAAATCCCGGCAGAACAATCTGCTTAAGTTGGGGACTATTCACAAAACAGCGCTGGCGGCACATGCTCCAGCGCTGTTTTTGTCACTGTCCCATTGTGTAAAACGCTGTGAATAACGACATAAGGATAGACAAAAGAGCTTTCACCGCGTTGGCTCTTGTACGGAACAGGGTATGCCGCAAGGCGGGTGCCGTGTCCGGATCGTCCTTGTCAGGAGGTCATCATCATGGCTGATAACGAAAAACCAGTGAAACGCAGGCGCCGGACTGCAACAAAAACCAAGCCGGAAGTGGCAGCAGAAGCCACACATCAAACCACAACAGCAGTAGAAGCTACGGCAGAGCCAGAAGTGCAGGAAGTTAAGGCTTCTGTGCACGTGGCTGTGCTGCCACTGCGCGATATTGTGGTGTTCCCGCATATGATCGTGCCCTTGTTTGTTGGGCGTGAGAAATCTGTAAAAGCGTTGGAAACGGTCACTAAAGATGACCGCCATATTCTGCTGGTCGCTCAGAAGGATGCTGCGCAGGATGATCCTTCCGCCGATGATATTTATCGGGTGGGTACACTTTCAACTATTCTGCAGCTACTAAAACTGCCGGATGGCACCGTGAAGGTGCTGGTGGAAGGTGTGAAGCGCGTACGCGTAAAAACCTTGCACGAGGTGGAAGGGCACTTTGAGGCCGATATTGAGGACATGCCAGAGCAGGCGGCTGAAGGGCCAGAAGCCGAAGCACTTGGCCGTTCTATCGTGTCTCAGTTTGAGCAGTATATGAAGCTCAACAAAAAGATTGCGTCCGAGGTGCTGGTCTCTCTGAACCAGATCAGTGATCTGGCTAAGCTGGCAGATACCGTAACCAGCCACCTAAACCTCAAGATTGCGGAAAAACAGGAAATTCTGGAAGCGCCAACAGTGATGGCGCAACTGGAAAAGGTTTTCGCGCATATTGAGGCGGAAATTGATGTTCTTCAGGTTGAAAAGAAGATTCGCAACCGCGTTAAGCGTCAGATGGAAAAAACGCAGCGCGAGTATTATCTGAACGAACAGCTTAAGGCGATTCAGAAGGAACTGGGTGAAGGCGAAGACGGTAAGGATGAAACATCCGAACTGGAAGAACGCATTGCCAAAACCAAGCTCTCTAAGGAAGCACACGAAAAAGCTGTAGCGGAGCTTAAAAAGCTGCGCGGCATGAGCATGATGTCTGCCGAATCTACAGTTGTGCGGAATTATCTGGATTGGCTGCTGAGCATTCCGTGGAAGAAGCGGACCAAGGTAAAGCATGATCTGACAGAAGCAGAAAAAATTCTGGATGCAGATCACTACGGACTAGAAAAAGTTAAAGAACGGATTCTGGAATATCTGGCTGTTCAAAGCCGGTCCCAGAAGCTTAAAGGCCCGATTCTGTGTCTGGTAGGGCCTCCCGGTGTTGGTAAAACGTCTTTGGCACGTTCTATCGCCAAGGCAACGGGGCGGCATTACGTACGTATGTCATTGGGTGGCGTGCGGGATGAAGCTGAAATTCGTGGCCATCGGCGTACGTATATTGGCTCCATGCCTGGCAAGATCATTCAGGGGATGAAGAAGGCGAAAGTCTCGAATCCACTGTTCCTGCTGGATGAAATTGACAAACTGGGTTCTGATTGGCGTGGAGATCCAGCATCTGCACTGCTGGAAGTGTTGGATCCAGAGCAGAACAGCACATTTGCAGATCATTATCTGGAAGTGGATTATGATCTCTCTGATGCCATGTTCGTTACAACGGCGAATAGCCTGAACATGCCGCAGCCTCTGCTGGATCGTATGGAAATCATTCGTCTGTCCGGTTACACAGAAGACGAGAAGGTGGAAATTGCCAAGCGCCACCTTATTTCCAAGCAGACACAGGCGCATAACCTCAAACCGGATGAATGGTCGATTACAGATGACGCCGTGCGGGATCTGATTCGCTATTACACGCGTGAGGCTGGCGTGCGTAATCTGGAACGTGAACTTGCGGGGCTTGCCCGTAAGGCCGTGAAGGAAATTGTCACCGGTAAGGCCAAGAAAGTTTCTGTTACTCCTAGGAATCTGGACAAATACGCAGGTGTGCGTCGTTTCAGCTATGGGGAAACCGAAGCAGAAGACATGGTTGGCGTTGTAACCGGGCTGGCTTGGACCGAAGTGGGCGGGGAAATCCTGACCATTGAAAGCGTTATGGTGCCAGGCAAGGGCGGTATTGTTGAAACCGGTAAGCTGGGCGACGTTATGAAGGAGAGCATTTCTGCAGCGTTCTCCTTTGTGCGGAGTCGGGCAACCAGCTTTGGCATTGTGCCCACCTTGTTTGATAAGCGCAGCTTCCATGTGCATGTGCCAGAAGGTGCGACTCCCAAAGATGGTCCTTCGGCCGGTGTGGCTATGGTCACATCCTTAGTGAGTGTGCTGACAGGTATTCCCATTCGTCGGGATGTCGCCATGACAGGTGAAATCACATTGCGTGGGCGTGTGCTGGCTATTGGCGGCTTGAAAGAAAAGCTGCTTGCGGCTTTGCGTGCGGGTATTCGTACAGTGTTCATTCCCAAGGAAAATGAGAAGGACCTTACGGAAATCCCTGAAAACGTGAAGAAGAAACTGGAAATCGTTCCTGTCTCTCATGTGGATGAAGTTCTGGCGCGTGCGCTGGTGCGTCAGCCTCAGCCAATTGAGTGGGAAGATGTGCCAGATCCACTGCCAGCAGCAGGTGGAGAATCCGCTCTTCCGGTGTTGCCACACTGAATAGAAGGGCTAAGAGCGTACGAAGTTGCGTTTGCTTGGTTGACGTGGCGAAAAACGGCTTCATAGTGCGTTCAGGTAGCGGACAGGCGGACGAAAAGGCCGCCCGCCGTTCCGAACAGATATAAGAAATAGAAAGGCGTAAGGATGGAGAAGCCGCTCAACAAGCAGGAACTCGTTTCAGCCGTGGCTGAAGCTGTTGACCTGCCCAAGGCAAAAGCCGGTGAAGTGGTCGATGCCGTATTCGGTGCGATCGAAAAGGCCCTGTCCACAAAGCAGGAAGTGCGTCTGGTTGGTTTTGGCACATTTGTGACCGCAACCCGCAAGGCTGCTAAAGGCCGTAACCCGCGTACGGGTGAAGAAATCGATATCCCTGCTTCCACCTCTGTCCGCTTCAAGCCGGGCAAGGCGCTAAAGGATGCCGTCAGCGGTTAATTCCGTCAGAAATTTTTTTTCTGAAAAAGGCCGACAATCTCAAAAAAGGGGTTGTCGGCCTTTTCTGTTTATGGCACATAGGGGGCGGGCAATTAGCTCAGCGGTAGAGCGTCTCGTTTACACCGAGATGGTCGGCGGTTCGATCCCGTCATTGCCCACCATTTTCCCCAAATGGTAACCCACACGCACAATGGACTTAGTTCCATTGTTGCCTGTGTGTGGTTTTTGTCAGAGCACTCTCTGGCTCCTCAATTTCTCCTTAAAATTCGGCCTTCACAAGAAAGTGCCCCATACCCAACGCGTTCGTGCATATCCGTATGTAGGATGTTGGGGCTAGGGTTGCTGCATGAAACACAAGCCACTGCGGCTTAAACATGTGCAGGAACCACACCATGCAGTCTGTTCTTGGTGATTACGCGCCAGTTCTCGTGTTTGGGGGCATGTCGGTTATTATTGCCGCCGCCATGCTGGGTATGGCGCTGCTGAGCGGCCACCAGAAACCGTATTCCGAAAAACTGACAGCTTATGAATGCGGTTTTGAAGCATTTGATGATGCGCGCCGCCGTTTTGATGTGCGTTTTTATCTGGTTGCCATCCTGTTCATCATTTTCGATCTGGAAGTTGCATTCCTGTTCCCCTGGGCCATCACGCTGGGGCGCATTGGACTGTTTGGCTTTCTTTCCATGCTTGGATTTCTGGCCGTGCTGGGCATTGGCTTTTTGTACGAATGGCGCAAAGGCGCGCTGGATTGGGATTGAGGTGAGGGAGATACAGCCATGACAGCCAACCAGCAGGATGCGGTGCTATGGAACCGCGAAGCGCTTCCACCCGGCCCAGAGCAAGATGCTGTTGTGCGGGGCATTACAGGGGTTCTGGCCGAAAAAGGCTTTGTTGTTGCCAATTTGGATAAGTTGGTAAACTGGGGGCGAACAGGCAGTTTGTGGCCTATGTCCTTTGGGCTTGCTTGCTGCGCGGTGGAAATGATCCACGCTTACATGCCGCGGTATGATCTGGACCGCATGGGCATCATCCCGCGTGGGTCTCCGCGTCAGTCTGATGTTATGATTGTGGCTGGCACGCTTACCAACAAAATGGCCCCTGTGCTGCGCCGATTGTACGAGCAGATGGCCGAACCACGCTGGGTTATCTCCATGGGCTCCTGCGCTAATGGAGGCGGCTATTATCACTATTCGTATTCTGTTGTACGGGGGTGTGACCGCATCGTGCCTGTAGATGTGTATGTGCCGGGCTGCCCACCAACGGCAGAGGCTTTGATTTACGGCATTATGCTGCTTCAGAAAAAAATACGTCGGACGGGGACCATTCTTCGTGGCTGAACTTCCTGTAAATCCTCGGCAAGGTCGCCTTGAGGGGCGGCTGTCTGCCATGGCCTTTACCTTCATGGCAACCTTGCCTTCCGTATCCTATGCGGCAGTAGAAAAAGGTGAGTTGGTTGTTCGTATAGAACGCGATCACTTATTGCATTTTCTCGAATTGCTAAGGGATCATCCATCATATCGCTTTGAACAGTTGATGGATTTGTGCGGGGTAGATTTTCCCGAACGGCCGCGGCGGTTTGATGTTGTTTATAATTTGCTGTCTGTCACACATAACCACCGTATCCGGGTGATTGTGCAAACAGATGAAATTATGCCCGTACCTTCTGTGCACCATTTGTGGCCCTGTGCCACATGGTGGGAGCGTGAATGCTACGATCTGTTTGGAGTAGTCTTTTCCAATCAGCCCGATATGCGGCGTATCCTTACAGATAATGGGTTTGAAGGACATCCACTGCGTAAGGACTTCCCATTAACGGGTTATGAACAGGTCCGTTACGATGTGGAACGCAGGCAAGTTGTGAAAGAACCTGTTTCTTTAACACAGGATTTTCGTGATTTTGATTTCGTTTCCCCATGGGAAGGCATGCTGACTTTGCCGGGAGACGAAAAAGCGCATGAAGTCAGACAGGGCATGAAGAGGTCCGGCTGATGACTGAATTGAAAAATAGCTTTGTTGAAGCAGCAGATACTGTGCTGCATCAAGATGTTCCAGAAAGCCTTGTGCCCGAAAAAGTGGCGGAAGAAGAACCACGCAAAATTGTGGAAATTGATTCTCACGCACTCAACTTCGGGCCTCAGCATCCCTCTGCGCATGGTGTGTTGCGCTTGGTGCTGGAAATGGAAGGCGAGGTAGTGGCACGTGCTGTGCCCCATATCGGCCTTTTGCATCGTGGCACAGAAAAACTCATAGAACACAAAACCTATCAGAAAGCTTTGCCGTATTTTGATCGGCTGGATTACGTTTCTCCGATGTGTGAGGAGCAGGCTTTTGCTCTGGCTACGGAAAAACTTCTGGGTATTGATATTCCAGAACGCGCCAAGTGGCTACGCGTTATGTTTGCGGAAATAACGCGCGTTCTAAATCATATTCTCAATCTTACAGCTATGGGTTTAGATTGCGGGGCTGTTACCCCGGCTTTGTGGGGATATGAAGAGCGCGAAAAACTTCTGGAGTTTTACGAGGCTGCATCTGGTGCACGGTTTCATGCCAATTATTTCCGTCCGGGGGGTGTCGCGCGTGATGTGCCTGCAGGGTTGGAAGATAAAATAGGCGCATGGGCCAAAGAGTTCCCAAAATGGATTGATGAACTCGAGGGGCTGCTCACTGAAAACCGTATTTGGAAACAACGTACAGTGGGTATTGGTGTTTTTACAACAGAGCAGGCGTTGGCTTGGGGTTTTAGTGGCCCATGTTTACGTGCTTCTGGTGTGCCGTGGGATCTGCGCCGTAATCAGCCCTATGATAATTACCACAAGGTTGAATTCAATGTGCCGGTTGCGCGGCAGGGTGATTGTTACGATCGCTATCTGGTGCGTGTTGCGGAAATGCGAGAAAGCGTCAAGATTATTGAGCAATGTCTGACCCAGATACGTCCTGGGGACGTAAAGGTGCAGGATCCCAAGTTCAGCCCGCCGCCTCGTGCAGAAATGAAGCGTTCTATGGAAGCGCTTATTCATCACTTCAAGTTGTTTAGCGAAGGGTATCACGTTCCCCCCGGCGCAACCTATACAGCGGTAGAAAGTCCTAAAGGAGAATTTGGGGTGTATTTGGTTGCCGATGGAAGTAACCGGCCGTATCGCTGCAAAATTCGTCCAACAGGATTTGCTCACCTTCAGGCCATCGATGAATTGTCCCGTCGCGGTATGTTGGCGGACATGGTGGCCATTATCGGATCGCTTGATCTTGTGTTCGGGGAGGTTGACCGATGAACACCACCTGGGCCCCGGCAAAACAGCCGGACAGCTTTGTTTTTGATGATGAATCTGAAGCAGAAATTGTAAATGTTCTTAAAAAATATCCAGAAGAACGCAAAGCCAGTGCGGTTATGCCTCTTTTGTATATTGCGCAGCGCCAGATGGGCCGCGTAACCGGTAGTGCATGGATACCGCTTGTGGCAATGGATGATATTGCCCACAGGTTAGAGATGGCACCAATACGCGTGTATGAGGTGGCGTCTTTTTACACCATGTTCAATACAAAGCCGATTGGCCGCTACCATCTTCAGGTCTGCACAACCACACCGTGCTGGCTACGTGGCTCGGATGCGGTAACAGAGGCTTGCCGTAAGGCAACAGGGATTCATCATTTTGGTGAAACCAGCGATGATGGCTTGTTTACCTTAACCGAAGTGGAATGCCTGGGTGCCTGTGCCAATGCACCTATTCTGCAAGTTGATGATGATTACTACGAGGATATGGATGGTCCACGCACAGAAGCATTAATTGCAGATTTGCGTGCAGGCCGTCACCCAGAAGCCGGTCCAGCTATCAACCGTATGTGCTCAGCACCGGAAGGCGGCAGAAAAACCCTTCTGGAAACGTCTGCATCATCCCCGGATCAGAAATAGGAGAAACGGCCATGCTTCAGGATAAAGACCGTATCTTCACCAATCTTTATGGTCAGGATGATTGGCGTTTGCCAGCAGCCCGGAAACGAGGTGATTGGGATAATACCGCAGCCATTATCGCAAGAGGACGGGATGCAGTCATTGCGGAAATGAAGGCATCTGGCTTGCGTGGCCGTGGAGGGGCTGGATTTCCCACCGGGTTGAAGTGGTCATTCATGCCCAAAAAATCTGATGGTCGGCCGCATTATCTCGTCATCAATGGGGATGAATCAGAACCCGGCACGTGTAAAGATCGGGAAGTTATGCGGCATGAGCCACACAAGTTGATAGAGAGCGCAATGATAGCCTCTTTCGCTATGGGTGCTCATGCTTCCTACATTTATATCCGTGGCGAGTTTTGCAGAGAAGCTGAGCGCCTTCAGGCAGCGATAGATGAAGCTTATGAGGCAGGTCTTCTCGGAAAAAATGCTGCGGGTAGCGGGTGGGATTTTGATTTCCGTATTCACCGTGGTGCTGGCGCATATATCTGCGGAGAAGAAACAGCTCTGCTGGAAAGCCTTGAAGGTAAAAAGGGTCAGCCCCGCATGAAGCCTCCATTCCCAGCAGGGGCGGGGTTATATGGCTGCCCGACAACAGTGAATAATGTGGAAAGCATAGCCGTTACATCTACCATTATGCGCCGTGGGGCAGCTTGGTTTTCTGGTTTGGGGCGGCCCAATAATGCAGGCACAAAACTTATGGCTATTTCTGGCCATGTGAATACGCCCTGTGTGTTTGAAGAAGAGCTGGGTGTTCCACTTAAAGAGATTATTGAAAAGCATGGTGGTGGCGTGCGTGGTGGGTGGGATAACCTGCTGGCTGTTATTCCCGGTGGTTGTTCTGTTCCTGTGCTGCCTAAATCCATTTGTGAAACTGTGTTGATGGATTACGATAGTTTGCGTGCAGAACGTTCTGGTTTGGGTACGGCATGTATGATCGTGATGGATAAATCCACAGATATTATTGAAGCCATCGCGCGTTTTTCAAAGTTCTTTAAGCATGAAAGCTGCGGCCAATGCACACCTTGCCGAGAAGGCACTGGATGGATGATGCGTATGATGAACCGCATGGTGCAGGGCAAAGCCGAAATAGAAGAAATTGATTTGCTAGAGCAAGTGACCAAGCAGGTGGAAGGCCACACTATTTGTGCGCTGGGTGATGCAGCTGCATGGCCTATCCAAGGATTAATCCGGCATTTCCGGCCAGAAATGGAAGCACGTATCCGGCAGTACAAGGTTGCGCATGGCGGCACGGGCTTGGTGCAGGTGCCTGCGGGCAGTGTGCCAGTGGCGGCGGAGTAAGGATAATGGTGAAGGTCATTGTTGACGGTACACCGGTAGATGTGCCCGCAGGTTTTAGCGTTTTGCAGGCCTGCGAGGCAGCCGGAAAAGAAATACCGCGTTTTTGTTATCATGAACGGCTCTCTGTTGCCGGTAACTGCCGGATGTGTCTGGTAGAAGTGGCGCGTGCGCCTAAACCTGTTGCATCTTGCGGTTTTCCTATTTCTGAAGGAATGCAGATTTTTACAGATACAGAGGTTGTGCGCCGCGCACGCCGCGCTGTTATGGAATTTCTGCTAATT
This sequence comes from Acetobacter sp. DmW_125128, assembly GCF_008704325.1. Lineage (NCBI taxonomy): Bacteria > Pseudomonadati > Pseudomonadota > Alphaproteobacteria > Acetobacterales > Acetobacteraceae > Acetobacter > Acetobacter sp. DmW_125128. The sequence goes on from NZ_VHOP01000003.1 coordinate 67,883, forward strand.
AACCATCCGCTGGATTGCCCTATTTGCGATCAGGGCGGAGAATGTGATCTACAAGATCAGGCTTATGGTTACGGATCTGGTATTTCGCGCTATCAGGAAGATAAGCGGGCCGTAACAGATAAAGACCTTGGGCCATTGGTTAAAACGGTTATGACGCGCTGCATCCAGTGCACGCGTTGTGTCCGCTTTAGTACAGAAGTAGCAGGCACGCCTGAACTGGGTATGGTCTCACGCGGTGAAAACGCTGAAATCACCACATATGTGCAAAAAGCGCTGACATCTGAACTTTCTGGGAATTTAATAGATGTTTGCCCGGTAGGGGCTCTTACAGCCAAGCCATCGGCTTTTCATGCGCGTTCGTGGGAATACAAAAAAACAGACAGCATTGATGTTATGGATGCACTGGGCACGAATATCCAAATTCAGGCCCGAGGCGGTGAAGTCATGCGCATTGTGCCGCGCGTAAATGATGAAGTAAACGAAGAATGGCTTTCTGATAAAGGACGTTTTTCAATTGATGGTCTCAAGCGTCGGCGGCTGGATCAGCCTTGGGTGCGTGTGCATGGCAAGTTACATCCCGCCACATGGCAGGAGGCATTTGTTTCTCTAGCTCGCAGGCTGGAGGGCGTGCCGGGTGAAAAAATCGGTGCCATTGCGGGTGACCTGTGCGATGTGGAAAGCCTTTGTGCCCTTAAGGATTTTTTGAATAATATTGGTTCATCAAACTTGGACTGTCGGCAGGATGGTGCATGGTATGATTTGAGCGCGCGCGCAAATTACCTGTTCAACAGCGATATTGCCGGAATAGATGAGGCAGATGCCTTGCTGTTGGTGGGAGTGGAACCACGGCGAGAAGCTCCTGTTTTAAATGCTCGTATTCGTAAGCGGTATTTGGATGCAGGGCGAGGTGGCTTTCCTATCGCCAGTATAGGTCAGTTTGTTTCTGATCCCACCTATCAGGTTGATATTCTGGCTGATGGCCCAGATGTTCTGGATAAGCTGGTGGCAGGAGAGCTGGCTTTTGCAGAAGTTTTGCAAAAAGCATCCCGCCCCATGATCATTCTTGGGCACGGTGCTTTAACCCGTCAGGATGCACCGGCTATTTATGCTGCTTGTAAACAATTGGCAGAAAAAACTGGTGTTGTTGCAGATGGATGGAATGGTTTTAACGTTCTGCACACCGTAGCATCCCGCGTGGGAGCATTGGATATCGGGTTTGTGCCCGGCCCTCATGGATGTGCCACCGCCAGCATGTTGCGGGGTGGAGTAGAAGTTCTGTGGCTGATGGGGGCGGACGAGATTCCTGTAGATCGTATCTCGCCAGAAACGTTTGTTGTGTATCAAGGGCATCATGGTGATGCAGCTGCTAAACGGGCGGATATTATTCTACCTGGGGCAGCTTATACGGAAAAATCTGGCACATACGTTAATACTGCGGGGCGTGTGCAACGTGCTTTTCGGGCTGTGTTCGCTCCGGGAGATGCGCGAGAAGATTGGCGTATTATCAGAGCTTTTTCAGAAGTGTGCGGGCATACTTTGCCATATAATACGGTGGAAGAACTGCGTGCACGCATGGCAGACGTAAACCCTGTGTTTGCACATGTTGGGCATATCACAAAACTGCCTGCACCTCAGCCAATAGCCGCACAACAGAATAAGGATGAGGACAGAAGCTTTATGTCCGCGCCTTTCAGGTCTGTGATCCCAGATTATTATCAGACCAACGCCATCAGCCGTGCCAGCCCGACTATGGCGGAATGTTCAAAAGTTTATAGCGTGCCTCGCGCGATAGCAGCGGAGTAAGGCCAATGGGACAGTTTTTTTATCACACCCTTGCTGGCCAGATTATTCTGATGTTGCTGGAAACACTGGCTGTTCTGGTGCCGCTATTGATTGCTGTTGCGTATCTTACGCTCATGGAACGCAAGGTAATGGCCGCCATGCAGCGCCGCCGCGGGCCGAATGTAAATGGTCCGTTTGGCCTGCTTCAGGCTTTTGCTGATGCCATCAAGATGATTGTAAAGGAAACGATTATTCCTGCAGGTGCAAACCGCGCTTTGTTCCTGTTCGCACCGTTTCTTACCTTTTCTTTGGCCATGGTGGCATGGGCTGTTATTCCCACAGGTAATGGTTTAGCGGTTGCCAATATCAATGTGGGTATTCTCTACCTTCTGGCTATTTCCTCATTGGGTGTTTACGGCATTCTTATTGCTGGCTGGGCGTCTAATTCCAAATACGCTTTTCTTGGTGGATTACGTTCTGCCGCGCAAATGGTTTCATACGAAGTTTCAATTGGCTTGGTAATTGTTTCCGTATTGCTGGCAGTGGGTAGCCTAAACCTGAACGATATTGTTCTGGCGCAACGGCATGTCTGGTTCTGCTTGCCAATGTTTCCAATGTTTATTGTCTTTTTTATATCGGCATTGGCAGAAACAAACCGCGCACCGTTTGATCTTCCCGAAGGGGAAAGCGAGTTGGTGGCAGGGTTTTTTGTTGAATATTCATCCCTCGCGTTTGGTCTGTTCTTTCTGGGTGAATACGCAAATATGATCCTTATGTCCTCTATGGTCAGTATTCTGTTTTTAGGGGGTTGGCTGCCACCATTGGGTATTGCGCCCCTTACATGGGTGCCGGGGCCTTTATGGCTGATTTTTAAAATTCTTTTCTGTCTGTTCGTCTTTATCTGGGTGCGTGCCACGTTCCCACGGTATCGGTACGATCAGCTTATGCGGCTAGGCTGGAAAGTATTCCTGCCACTTTCTCTTCTGTGGATGATTGGAACGGCAGGTTTTCTTATGGCAACAGGTCTGCTGCCTCATATGGGAGGTGTGAACTGATGGGTGCTTTAGGTAACACGCTGCGCTCTTTTCTACTGAAGGAGCTGGTGGGGGGCATGTCATCCACTTTCCGTATGATGTTCCGCCCAAAGGTGACATTAAACTATCCTTATGAAAAAGGGCCACTGTCACCCAGATTTAGGGGAGAGCATGCATTGCGCCGTTATCCTAATGGGGAAGAACGCTGCATTGCCTGTAAACTTTGTGAAGCGACATGCCCGGCAGAGGCTATTACCATTGAGGCGGAAGAGCGTGATGATGGATCTCGTCGCACTACACGCTACGACATTGACATGACAAAGTGCATCTATTGCGGCCTGTGCGAAGAAGCCTGCCCGGTAGATGCCATTGTTGAAGGCCCGAACTACGAATTTGCCACCGAAACGCGCGAAGAGCTGATGTACGACAAAAACAAGCTTTTAGCGAATGGAGACAGGTGGGAAGCGCTGCTTGCGCGGCGTCTGGAATTAGATGCCCCGTATCGCTAAGCAGATGCAGGCCATGACATGGCAGGAGGTTGGCCAATGATGGCACAGCTTGTTTTCTACGTTTTTGCAACGGTGCTGCTGTTTTCGGCTGTAATGGTCATTAGCGCACGTAACCCGGTGCATTCCGTGCTTTTTCTTATCCTTGCATTTTTTAATGCAGCGGGTTTGTTCCTGGTGGCAGGGGCCGAGTTTTTGGCCATGCTGCTGGTTATTGTTTATGTGGGAGCAGTGGCTGTTCTGTTCCTGTTTGTTGTGATGATGCTGGATATAGATTTCAGCAGTCTGCGCGAAGGTTTTCAAAAACATGCCCCTTTAGGCGTGTGCGTAGGGGGTGTTTTGTTTGCTGAACTGCTTATGGCTTTCAGCAACTGGAAGATGGCGCCAGCTAATATTGTGGCTCCCCTTAATCCAGCCCCTCAGCTTACCAATACGGAAGCTTTGGGAACTGTGATTTACACACACTATGTTTTTCTATTTCAAGCATGTGGGCTTGTGCTGCTTGTTGCCATGATAGGCGCTATTGTTCTTACGCTGCGTGAACGTGCCACAGGCCGTCGCCAGAATATAGATAAGCAACACGCACGCACAGTTGAAGAAACGCTGGAGCTTGTACAACTGCCACTTGGCGAAAACGTGTTTGAAAGCGGTGGTTTCCTGCGGCCCAAAGGCTCCTATTACGAAACAGCGGTTCCCGGTTCTTATAATTCCGGAAATCAGGCTGTGGCGGAAACAGAGGAGAACAGGCCATGACATCCGCAATCGCTCCCATAGGTATTGGGCCTTATCTTTTTGTTAGCGCGGCACTGTTGGTGTTGGGTGTGTTTGGTATTTTTCTAAACCGCAAGAATGTCATCATCCTGCTGATGTCCATGGAACTCATCCTGCTTTCGGCCAATCTCAATCTTGTTGCGTTTTCCTCCGCACATGGAGATTTGTCCGGGCAGGTTATGGTTCTGTTTGTGCTTACAATTGCCGCAGCAGAAGCTGCCATCGGTCTGGCCATTGTCACGGTGTATTTCCGTAACCGTGGGTCTATCCAGGTCGAAGACGTGACGATGATGAAGGGATGATTGGCTATGCAGCCCGATCTTAACCTCTTTTCCGCCGCTGTTCTTACACCCCTTGTGGGGGCTACTGTGGCCGGGCTTGGTGGCCGCTTTATAGGCGATACGCTGGCCAAAGGCGTAACCCTTGTATGTATGGGCATTGCAACACTTTGCGCCATCGGGGCTTTATGGGGTGGTTGGCTGGCTGGTTTTGGCCATTCCACACTGCATCTGGCGCAATGGGTTCATGCCGGTGGGTTTGATGCAACATGGACGCTCAGGTTTGATGCACTATCTGTCACCATGGTGGCGATGGTGCTTGCGGTTTCCTTGCTGGTGCATTGTTATAGCCTTGGCTACATGAGCCATGAAAGCATGCCCACATATAGGTTTTTTTCTTATCTTTCCCTTTTTACCTTTGCCATGCTTATGCTGGTTTCTTCCAATGATCTGATCCAGCTTTTTTTCGGATGGGAAGGGGTCGGGCTCGCCAGTTATCTGTTGATTGGGTACTGGTATGATCGCCCATCTGCAACAGCCGCAGCTATCAAGGCGTTTGTTGTTAACCGCGTGGCGGATCTGTTTTTCCTTGTCGGTATTGGGCTGATTTATGTGCTGTTCCACACCGTGCAGTATGATGCCATTTTTGCGCAGGTTCCGCAGCTTTTAAACACACCATACATGCTGTTTGGTATTTCCTTCCGTATGTTGGAGGTTATCTGCCTGTTACTGTTTGTGGGGGCTATGGGTAAATCGGCTCAGCTGTTCCTACACACATGGTTGCCAGATGCGATGGAAGGGCCAACGCCTGTATCGGCTCTCATCCATGCAGCTACAATGGTTACGGCCGGTGTGTTTCTTATGGCGCGTATGTCTCCGCTGTTGGAGTTTGCACCTGCAACACGCACATTTATTATTCTTATTGGCGCAACCACCTGCTTTTTTGCCGCAACGGTGGGTATGGTGCAGCCTGATATCAAACGCACCATTGCGTATTCCACCTGTTCGCAGCTTGGATATATGTTTGCCGCTGTAGGTGTGGGTGCGTATCAGGCTTCGGTTTTTCATCTGACAACACATGCCTTTTTTAAAGCGCTTCTATTTCTGGGGGCCGGTTCCGTTATCCATGCCATGCATGATGAACAGAACATGTTTAAAATGGGCGGCTTATGGAAAAAGCTGCCACTCACCTACACTGTGATGTGGATAGGCAGCCTAGCACTTGCTGGTGTGTTTCCATTTGCTGGCTATTGGTCCAAGGATGCCATTCTAAATGCGCTGTGGGCCACTGGTTCCTCTGCCAGCATGTATGCGTGGAGCTTAGGAACAATCACCGCGTTTCTTACAGCGTTTTATAGCTGGCGGCTTATTTTTCTGGTGTTTCATGGTCAGGCGGCAGATGCCCATGCGCGGGATGCGGCGCATGAAAGCCCAGCGGTTATGAGCGTACCTTTGGTGCTGTTAGCTTTTGGTGCTGTTGTGGCGGGTATTCTGTTGGCCCCCTTTTACATTGGAGCGCATCAGTTCAGCTTCTGGGAAGGGGCTATTTTCAACGCGCCAGACAACACAATTATGGAAAATCTGGAGCGCGTACCGGGTCTTATTGCTATTCTGCCCTCTTTGGCAGGTTTGGCTGGTATTGCGTTAGCTGTGCTGTGTTATGTGCTCAATCCTGCTTTGCCAACTCATATGGCGCGGGCTTGTGGGCCACTTTACCGGTTTTTGCTGAACAAATGGTATTTTGATGAATTGTATGATGCCATTTTTGTGCGCCCTTATGCAGCAATCGCACGTGTCCTCTGGAAAGATGGGGAAGAAGGCGTGGTGGAAGCTGCGCCGCATGATGTGGTGCAGGCTGCTCGTACAAGCGCAGCCCAAGCTGTAAAGCTGCAAACCGGATCTATTGCCATTTACGCGTTTACGGTGCTGGCCGGCTTGGTTGTGCTGCTCACCGTGGCGCTATGTGGCTGAGGGAGACGCGAACATGATGCGTGAAACGGTTTTTCCCTTTTCTTTCTCCTCCCAGCTATGGGGTGTCGTGCAATGAGTATGACCAGCTTTAACTGGACAATAGCCGTGCCAGAAATTGTGCTTGCGCTGTCTGGTATTGTCATTCTGGTAGCCGGTGTGTTGCAGCGGAAAGGGGAGGGGTTTTTCTCTTCCGCCATGTTGAGCATTGCAGCGTTTGCTGTATGCGGATTTCTGGTGCTGCTTTCACCCACAGGGGAAGGGTATGCAGGTACCTTTGTGAATGATGGCTTTGCCCGTTTCATGAAGATGCTGATACTTGCTGGCGCGCTGACTGCTGTGGTGCTGACATTCAGTTACCGCACGCGGGATAAAATTACCCTACCGTTTGAAACCCCTGTGCTGATGCTGTTTTCAACATTGGGCGCGATGATCATGGCATCTTCCGCCAATTTGATGACACTGTTTGTAGGGTTGGAACTCTCATCTCTGTCCATTTACATTTTGTGCGCGATGGAACGGGATAGCGTGCTTTCATCAGAGGCGGGGCTGAAATACTTTGTGCTTGGGTCTTTGGCTTCTGGTTTGCTGCTCTATGGCATTTCGCTTGTATATGGTTACGCAGGCACTATGGAATATACAGGGTTGGTGGCGGCCATTCGGGCTTCCGGCGCTCTGCCAATGGGGCTGATTGTTGGTATTGTCTTTATTGTTACGGGGCTGTGCTTCAAGCTGTCTGCCGTGCCGTTTCATATGTGGACGCCAGATGTCTATCAGGGTGCACCCACTCCGGTAACAGCCTATATGGCAGGCGCTCCAAAGTTTGCGGCTTTTGCATTGTTCTTGCGCGTTATGGCCGGGCCTTTTGGTACGGTCGCTCCGCGTTGGCAGATGTTGATAGAAACCGTTTCTGTGCTGTCCATGGTGTACGGGGCTTTTGCCGCTATTCCTCAAGGTAATATCAAGCGCCTGATGGCATATTCCTCTATTGGTCATATGGGATACGCCATGATGGGGCTAGCGGCTGCATCTCTTGCAGGCATACAGGCCACGCTTATTTATCTGGCTGCTTATTTTGTTATGAATGCAGGTGTGTTTGCCTGCATTACGGCAATGCGCCGGAAAGGGCGTGAGGTTGTCAGCATTTCCGATCTGGCAGGCCTTGGGCGCACAGATCCGGCAATGGCTGCTGTTCTGGCACTGTTTATGTTCAGCATGGTTGGCGCGCCCCCTTTGGCTGGTTTTTTTGGTAAATTTCTGGTTTTTGCTGCGGCTTGGCAGTCTGGCCTTTACGTACTGGTTGTAATTGGCGCACTCTCCAGCATAGTTGGTGCGTATTATTATCTACGGATTGTGAAGGTGATGTATTTTGATAGCCCAGCAGAAGAGCTGGATCGTCCTGCCCCCAGCCTGTTGTTTGTTTCTGGCAGCATGGGTTTGGCAACAGCCTTGTTTGTTGCGGGTATGGGCCCTCTGATGGCATGGGCGCATCAGGCCGCACTTGCTTTGGGCGGATGAAAGATCAGCCTAGCCCGTGGCGGCTTGAATGCTTTGCAGAACTGGGCTCCACCTCTGATTTCTGTCTGGAACAGGCGCGGCAAGGGGCAGATTCTGGCCTTGCGGTTTTAGCCTATAGGCAAACCCAAGGCCGAGGCAGCCGCGGTCGCCAATGGGTAGATGCTGGGCAAAGTCTTGCTTTATCCGTTTTGCTGGATGCGCAACAGGCAGGGCAGGATATGCTAGGGGGGTGGCCGTTTGCCGCCTCTTTGGCGTTTTATGATGGGTTGCTGCACGCCGTGCCTGCTGTGGCAGGGCATCTCATGATAAAATGGCCGAATGATCTGTTGTTGGATGGCCAGAAAGCAGGCGGTATCCTGATAGAGCGGGAAAGCGCGCGCCTTGTTATAGGTTTTGGGGCAAATCTCACGCAGGCGCCATCTCAACAGCAAACGGGCCGTTTTACAGCTTGCCTTGGCCAGTATGGCGCAGTGCCACCGGCAAAAGATGTTGCCCAGTGTATCCTTTCTAGCTTGGCGAATTGGTGCGCTATTTGGCGGCAAAATGGCTTTGGCGCATTGCGGCAGGCATGGCTTGATCGCGCACATCCTGTAGGGACGCCTCTTGTCGTTAGCAGCCGAACTACTTATGAACAGGGAAAATTTGCAGGTTTGGCTGAGGACGGCCGCCTATTGCTGGACACGGAAGCCGGTATGAAAACGATCACGACAGGAGATATCCTGCTGGAAGAAGGGGTATAAAAGGTGCTGCTTGTTATTGATGCAGGTAACACCAATGTCGTGTTTGCGGTGCATGATGGTGAAAGATGGCGTGGTGTGTGGCGCATTACCATGCAGGCCCAACGTACATCGGATGAATATGCGGTTTGGCTGAATGCGCTGTTGCGTACCCAAGGCATTGTAGCGGATGATATTGATGGTGCCGTTATTGGCACCGTTGTGCCCGCTGCGTTGTATCATTTGCGTACATTATGTCGGCAGTGGTTTGCTGTTGAGCCGCTTCTTGCATCTGCCCGGCTGGATTGGGGGTTTGCCATAAAGGTGGATAACCCGGATGAGGTTGGGGTGGATCGGCTGTTGAATGGTCTGGCTGCACACCATATGTATGGTGGACCACTTACGGTTATAGATTTTGGAACGGCCACAACGTTTGACGTTGTGGATAAGGATGGAAGCTACTGCGGCGGTGTTATTGCTCCTGGCATCAATTTGTCGGTTGAAGCGTTACATCAGGCAGCAGCGCGGTTGCCCCGCATAGGAATAGGGCGGCCAGTAGGGGATTCTGCCATTGGGCGCAACACGGTTACCGCCATGCGGTCTGGCGTGTTTTGGGGTTATGTTGGTTTGATTGAGGGGATTGTTGAGAGGATCAGAAAGGAGGTTGGCCCCATGAAGGTGCTGGCAACCGGTGGTCTGGCTCCACTCTTCTCAGAAGGTACGTCTGTTTTTGAACATGTAGATTCAATGCTCACCCTAAATGGGTTGCGTTTGCTGGCGGGGCGAAACCCCTTGCCAAAACTGACAGTGGACCGAGATTATGTTGCAGAAGGGTAAAACACGGAAATGACAGAACAGAACGGCGATCTGGCCTTTCTGCCTTTGGGCGGAACGGGTGAGATTGGCATGAACCTCAACCTTTATCGGTTGGGAGACGCGTGGCTGGCGATAGATTGCGGTATTGGTTTTAGTGGCAACGATACGCCAGAAGCCGAAATTCTGGTGCCAGATCCAAGCTTTATTGTAGAGCGTAAGGATAAGCTGGCTGGCTTGGTGATTACCCATGCGCATGAAGACCATATTGGCGCTGTGGCGCATGTGTGGCCCATGTTGCAGTGCCCAGTGTATCTTACACCGTTTGCTGCTGCTGTTCTGCGCCGCAAGCTGGCCGAAGCCCGCATTATGGATGTGCCCATTCATGTTATCCAGCCCGGTGCGCGGTTTGATGTGGGGCCGTTTGATATTGAATTTGTGCCGGTAACGCATTCTGTGCCAGAGGCGCAGTCCATGGTGCTGCGTACGCCCTCCGGTATTGTGGTGCATACAGGGGACTGGAAGTTTGATCCTGACCCGCTGGTAGGCCCCGCAACTGATCTGGATAGGCTGGCAGAAATTGGCCGTGAAGGTGTTCTGGCGCTGGTGTGTGATAGCACCAATGTAATGAAGTCGGGGCCTTCCCGCTCAGAATCCGAAGTACGCCAGAGCATGACGGAACTGGTGGCAAGCCTTAAAGGGCGTATTGCCGTTACGTGCTTTGCTTCTAATGTGGCGCGTGTTGAAACCATTGCCATGGCGGCGCAGGCTGCTGGGCGTACAGTGGTTTTGGTTGGGCGTTCCCTGCGCAATCTGGATACAGCTGCGCGGGATTGCGGCTATCTGTCTGGCGTTCTGCCGTTCCTGACAGAACAGGATGTGAATGATGTGCCAGATGATCAGATTCTGCTGATCATTACAGGTAGCCAAGGTGAGCCACGTTCTGCTCTTTCTCGTATTGCCATGGATACCCACCCCAATATTGCTTTGGGCGAAGGGGATACGGTTATTTATTCCAGCCGTATGATTCCGGGTAACGAGCGTGCGATTATGGCGGTACAGGATAACCTTTCACGCCGTGGCGTGCGGGTGATTACAGACCGTGAGCATTTTGTGCACGTATCTGGCCATGCAACGGGCGGCGATGTGCAAAAAATGTACGAACTGCTCAAGCCGCAACATGTTGTGCCAGTTCATGGTGAATGGCGCCATCTGACAGCGCAGGCTGCATTGGCGCAGGAAATGGGTATTGCTCCTGTTCTGCTGGAAGATGGTGATATTCTGCGGCTTTCTCCGGGTAAGCTGGAAGTGGTGGATACAGCTCCTACAGGCCGTTTGGCGCTGGATGGTAACCGTCTGCTACCCATGAACGGAGGGGTGCTGGCTGCCCGCCGCAAGATGCTGTTCAACGGCATGGTCATCGGCAGCTTTGCAGTGGATGAAGAAGGCTTTGTGATTGGTGAGCCCAAGGTGAGCGCACCGGGCCTGCTTGATCCAGATGATCTGGAAAGCGTGCGTGTGCGTGAAGAGTTCGCCAACGCGCTGGATATTATTCCGGATGAACTGCGCGGGGATGATGTTTCCTTCCGTGAGGCCGCTAAAACGGCCCTGCGGCGCGCATTGGGGCGCAAGTTGCAAAAACGTCCGCTGGTGGATGTACACGTGCTGCGTGTCTGATACCCGGCAGAAGGTGGGGTAGAGAAAATGCCGGAGTATCAGGCTTTTCTTTATCCCCTCACTGTTTTACAGCAGATATGAATTGGTTACACCAAAGCGGCTTTCGTTCAGGAAAAGTCGCTTTTTTTACAAGGCTGAATGCACCATGCGTCTTTCGCGCAGCTTTCTTCCCACTCTTAAAGAAAATCCGGCAGAAGCCCAGATTGTCTCGCACCGGCTTATGCTGCGGGCAGGGCTTATCCGCCAGACGGCATCTGGCATTTATGCGTGGCTGCCAGCAGGGCTGAAAGTGTTGCGCAATATCAGCCAGATCGTGCGGGAAGAGCAGGATCGGGTAGGAGCGCAGGAAGTGCTGATGCCAACCTTACAATCAGCCGATTTGTGGAAACGTTCTGGCCGGTATGATGCCTATGGCCCGGAAATGCTGCGTATTCAGGATCGCCACAAGCGTGAACTGCTTTACGGGCCGACCAATGAGGAAATGATTACGGATCTGTTTGGCCAGACTGTAAAGTCCTATAAGGATCTGCCGCAGGTTCTGTATCATATCCAGTGGAAATTTCGTGATGAAATGCGCCCCCGCTTTGGGGTGATGCGTGGCCGTGAGTTTCTGATGAAAGATGCGTACAGCTTTGATCTGGACTACGAATCTGCCGTTGCAACCTACCGCCGTATGTTGCTGGCTTACTTGCGCACGTTCCAGCGTTTGGGGGTGCGGGCTGTGCCAATGCGGGCCGATACCGGGCCGATTGGTGGGGAACTGAGCCATGAGTTCCTTATTCTGGCCCCCACGGGGGAAAGTGGTGTGTTTTACGATGCCGCGCTGGAAGAGCAGGATTGGCTTGATGAGCCAGTGGATACCCACAGCCCCATCGCGCTGGAAGCCTTTTTCAACCGTGTGACAACGCCTTACGCGGCAACGGATGAAATGCACGATGAGGCCGGATGGCAGGCTGTGCCAGCAGAACGCCAGCGCGAAGGCCGCGGCGTAGAAGTTGGGCATATCTTCTATTTTGGCGATAAATACACGCGCTCTATGGACGTAAGCGTGAGTGGCCCAGATGGAAACCAGCTTTACCCAGAAATGGGGTCTTACGGCATTGGGGTTTCCCGCCTTGCCGGTGCCATTATTGAAGCCTGCCATGATGATAACGGCATTATCTGGCCGGATGCAGTTGCTCCTTTCCGTGCCGTTATTCTGAACCTGAAAAACGGTGACGAACTGTGTGATGCCATTTGTGAGCGCATCTACAGCACGAATGAAGAAGCCTTTCTGTATGATGATCGTGCAGAACGTGCTGGGGTAAAGTTTGCAGATGCAGACCTTATGGGCCATCCGTGGCAGATTGTTGTTGGCCCGCGTGGCGCTAAGGAAGGCAAAGTAGAACTCAAGCGCCGTGCTACTGGTGAACGCCATGAAGTGAGCGTGGATGACGCGCTGGCTCTGGTTCTGGCAGGCTGATCAGCATGTTCGGACCCTTTGAGCGGGCGGTGGCAGGCCGTTACCTCCGTGCGCGGCGAGGGGAACGGTTTGTATCAGTTATTGCCATTTTCTCGTTGGTTGGCATTGCCCTTGGTGTGGCAACGCTGATTATTGTTATGGCCGTAATGAACGGTTTTCAGGCCGACCTTATGGGGCGTATTCTGGGCCTGAATGGGGATCTGACCATTTATGGGCAGGGCCGCACAATCTCCCAGTATGAAGATGTCACGCATAAGGTTCGGTCTGTTCCGGGTGTGGTAAGCGCCATACCTTTGGTGGAAGGGCAGGTACTGCTGAGTGCCGGTGCCTATAATTCTGGCGGCATGGTGCATGGTCTGACACCTCAGGGATTGCGAGATCTCAAAGCCGTGAGTTCTTCCATTATTGCGGGTTCTCTGGACGATTTTGGCCCGGATGATTCCATCGTGGTGGGCGTTACAATGGCGGAACGGGCAGGGCTGGGCATTGGCTCAGGCCTTACCCTTGTTTCACCAGATGGCGCTGCCACAGCATTTGGCACGGTGCCGAGAGTGCGCAGGTACCGCGTGGTGGCAATTTTTGATGCCGGGGTGAACGACTATAACTCCAGCGTTGTGTTTCTGCCCATGCATGCGGCGCAAATTTACTTTCAGATGCCTAACAAGGCTACGCAAATTCAGGTCATGACCAAGGATGCAGAGCATGTTCGCCCTGTTACACTTGCTATTGAAAATGCGGTGGGAGATACAGGCTTGCGCGTGCTGGATTGGACGAACGCCAACAATGCTCTGTTTGGGGCCGTGCAGGTGGAACAGAATGTGATGTTCCTCATCCTCACACTTATTATCCTTGTGGCGGCCTTTAATGTTATTTCCTCCCTCATCATGATGGTGAAGGATAAAACAGCCGATATTGCCGTGCTGCGTACCATAGGGGCCAGCCGTGGCGCCATTATGCGCATTTTTTTAATGTGCGGCGCTTTTGTGGGGGTAACGGGTACTGTGGCAGGCACCGCACTTGGCGTTGTGTTCTGCATGAATATTGAACGTATCCGCCAGCTTCTGCAAAAACTCACCGGCACGAACTTGTTCAACCCAGAAGTTTATTATCTCGAGCACCTGCCAGCAAAGCTGGTGTGGGGGCAGGTGGTAGAAGTTATTGTTATGGCGCTGGGGCTTTCCCTGCTGGCAACGCTTTATCCTTCTTGGCGCGCAGCCAAAACAGACCCGGTGGAGGCTTTGCGGCATGAATAATCAGCCAGTTTTAAACCTGCAACACGTTCGCAAAGCTTATCAAAGTGGTGATGAGGGTATTCTGCCAGTTTTGCAGGATATCAATTTTTCTTTGCATGCCGGTGAAATTGTTGGACTGGTTGCGCCATCAGGCACGGGTAAATCCACTCTGTTGCATCTAGCTGGTTTGTTAGATACGCCAGATGCTGGCGAAATTGTTATTGCGGGTCAGATTACCACCGGCATGGCAGATGCCGGACGCACGGCTATGCGCCGAGACCGGATTGGTTTTGTCTATCAGTTCCATCATCTTCTGGGTGAGTTTACTGCTAAGGAAAATGTGGTTCTGCCGCAGATGATTGCTGGTGTAAGCAAGGCACAGGCACGCCGTAAAGCGGAAGAGCTTTTAAGCATGTTTGGCTTGGCGCATCGTGTAAATCATCTACCGGGCAAACTTTCTGGGGGTGAACAGCAGCGCGTTGCTATTGCACGCGCTTTGGCAAATGACCCCGCACTTTTGTTGGCGGATGAACCCACCGGCAATCTGGATGTGCATACGGCAGACAGCGTATTTTCTCAGTTGCTTGATGTTGTGCGCCAGAAGGGCCTAGCGGTTTTGGTGGCAACCCATAATCGTGAATTGCTCCCGCGTATGGATAGGGTTGTAACCATGCAGGAAGGCAGGCTGATCCCTGCCGATTTTAACGGCGATCCATTGCCTGCCTCTGCGGGCTGATTTTAAGACTTTAGAGCAGTTTCTACAGCATGCCTGACACGCCTGGATGTGGGTGGGGTCAGGCAACTAAACCACGCAACCGGCATGCCTTGGCGGTTTGTGAGATACTTAAAAAAGTTCCACCGTGGCCGTGCCAGAAAACCAAGCTCACTATCAAGCCATTTAAAGAGCGGAATAGCATCTGGCCCTTTTACAGGGCTACGTGCCGCCATAGGGAAGGTAACCCCATAGTTGATTTGGCAGAAGGAAGAAATCTCTTCCGAAGTGCCGGGCTCCTGCTGGCCAAAATCATTGCTCGGCACGCCAACAACAACCAAACCAGCTTTTTGGAACTGTGTCCATAAAGCCTGCAAACCCTCGTATTGTGGGGTAAATCCGCATTTAGATGCGGTATTTACCACCAAAACAGGCTGCCCCCGATAAGCGCTTAGATCAAGGGTGCTTCCATTTAGGGCGGGAAGTTTAAAATCATATATACAGGTCAATTTCGTGCCCTTTTGCTGCTATGGTGCAGGAAAGGCTTTATCTGTAGCGCAGGAAGGAAAAGGGAGCGAGATTTTGGTGCATTTATTTGCGGTATAATGCGCATATGAAGAAGTGGAAGCCTGGCGCCCGTTTTCGGGTTCTTGTTTTTCAGGCTTCCACTATGTCTTCTGCGCGGCAAGATCAGTTCTGATTTTTGTTGTTCATTATATTGAACTTGATCCCGTATTTGGAATAATGAAGAGATCGGACCTCTCTGTCAACAAGGAAAATAAGAAAAAGTATGTCCAAATCACAGGACACGGTTCCCGCATTGCGGCGGGCCGTTCGTATTCTTGATATGGTGAAGGCTTCTATCAGGCCGCCCTTGGCCGCAGATGTGGCGCGCCAGCTAGATTTGCCACGTAGCACAGTGCATGGCCTGCTGGCTGTTATGGTGGAGCTAGGGCTACTGGAGAAAAACGCATCTCAGGGCTACAGGCTGGGAACACGCCTGCTGGACTGGGCTGGAGATGTAACGGAAAAGCGGGATCTGGTAACGGAATTCTACCATGTATTGGAGAATCGTGCCGATCTGGATGCGTTTACAGTCACGCTGACTATGCTGGAAGGGGCGGAGGTTGTGTATGTGGCTTGCCGTAATAGCGCTACAGTGCTGGGGGCATCTTTTAGGGTAGGTATGCGCTTGCCTGCCATATTTACGGCCACAGGTAATGCCATGCTGGCCGGTATGGATGATACCTCTTTCAGAGAATGGCTGGCCCTTAATCCTGTTTCCACGTGGTCAGAACCACTTACACCTAATGGCATTTGCTCTGTAACGACATTGGTGCGTGAAATCGCAGAAATTCGTGACAGAGGATACGCCGTGGATGATGAGCAGGTGCATGAAGGGCTGTGGTGCTTTGCAGCATCTGTCAGAGATCATTCCGGGCAAGCTGTAGCCGGTATTGGCATCAGTCTGCCTCAAACAGAATTGAGCCGTTTCACGGTTGCACAATTGGGCAATATGGCTGCGGGGTTGGCGCAGGCTGTTTCTATCCGTCTGGGTTATCGTGGGGAACGGCAGGATTTTTCCTGATGATTCCATAAGGTACTTTCTAATGTCTTTTTTGCATCTGTTATTTAAGCGACGCGTTGCCAAAGCCAGTGCTTTAGGTTTGTTGCTTGTGGGTGGAGGGATAGCAGCAACACCATTTGCTGGTGCGGTTTCTACACCGCAAACAGTGGTGCGCTATTTTGTGTATGCGCACGGCCTGCATGTTATGACCATTAACAGTGCTTATCGTCTGAGCGGTAACCAGTACAGTGTAGCTGCCCAAAGTAAGACGGGTGGGTTGCTCCAGCTTTTCATGAAAACCAATATCAACATCCGCGCGCAGGGGCATTTTTACAATAGCGGCATGCCTGAACCAGAAAGCTATGAGAGTGCTGGCTGGTCTCGCGGTAAAAATCGGCATCTTTCCATTGCCTATAAGCAGGATATGCCAGATGTGCAGGCAATGGAGCCTGTAGAAACCGATCGCGAACAGATTTTGCCAGATGAGCGCAAAGGTGCAGTGGATAATGTTGCCATTCTTATGGCGCTTTTGCACAAGGTGCAGGAAGGGCAAGGCTGCGGTAACGGCGCGGTTAAGGTGTTTGATGGTGTGCGCTTAAGCACGTTGCAGGTGCAAACAGAGGGCGTTCAGCCTTTGCCAGATGGCGCATCAAAAGATTGGGGAGAAGATGGTTTACGCTGTAGTTTTGTAGCACAGCAGATCAAGGGCTTTAAAATCTCTAGTGCAGACCGCAAAGCCAGAAAGCCTCAACAGGGGCGCGTCTGGTTTGAGAACATTCCCCAGATTGGCATGGTGGCTACAAGAGTAGAGGTGGATAGCCCAAAAATGGGGCACATTATGGTGGAACTGGAAGGGAAACCTCAGCAACAGCCATAAAAGGCAAGAAGCCCGAATAAAAAGCCCCTATCCGTGCAGATAGGGGCTTTTTATGTATTTATTCCACGGTGACAGATTTTGCCAGATTACGTGGTTGATCTACATCCGTGCCTTTCAGCACAGCAACTTCATAAGCCAACATTTGCACCGGAATGGTTTGCAGAATGGGGGCTACGAAATCATGCACGTGGGGCAGAACCACCATCTGTTCTGCAATGGCAGATACACGTTCAGCACCTTTGGTATCCGTAAACACCAGTAGGCGGCCACCACGTGCTTTGGCTTCTTGCAGGTTGGAAAGTGTTTTTTCAAACAACGCGTTTGATGGCACTGTGGCGACAATTGGCACTGTGCGATCAATAAGGGAAATTGGCCCGTGCTTCATTTCACCAGCTGCATAAGCTTCTGCGTGAATGTAGGAAATTTCCTTCAGCTTGAGCGCACCTTCCATGGCAACGGGGAACATGCTGCCACGGCCCAGATACAGAACATCACGTGCTTCCACCACAAGCTGGGCCATGGCACGAATAGCGTCTGTTTGGTTGAACACTTCTGCTGCGCGGCTGGGGAGGTCTAACAGGGCGCTTACCAGATGTTCTTCTGCCAGCGTATCCAGCTTGCCGCGTGCACGGGCAGTGGCAATGGTCAGGCACGCTAATACGGTTAACTGAGCGGTAAAAGCCTTAGTGGATGCCACAGAAATTTCCGGGCCAGCCACGGTGCCCAGCACAACATCGCTTTCCCGCGCCATGGTGCTGTGTTCAACATTCAGCACGGAAACAATGTGAATCGCTTTTTCACGTAGGCTACGCAAGGCCGCCAGTGTATCTGCTGTTTCCCCAGATTGAGAAATCAACAGCCCCAAGGACCCTTCCGTTAGTGGCGGGTTGCGGTAACGCATCTCGCTGGCAACATCTATATCCACCGGCAAGCGGGCAATTTCTTCCAGCCAGTAGCGGCCAATCATCCCCGCAAAAAAGGCAGACCCACAAGCGGTAATAACTGCGCGTGGCACTTTTGCCAGATCAAAAGGCAGTTCAGGTAAAAGAACGCGACGAGAAGCCGGATCCACCATGCGCTGCAAGGTCTGGCCGATTACCAACGGATGTTCGTGCAGCTCTTTTTCCATGTAGTGGCGGTAACCATCTTTGCCGATGGAACCAGCCGCTAGAGCAGTAAGCTGGATAGTGCGCTCAACAGGCACACCATCAAAGTTCATGAACTCTGCACCCTTCGGGGTGATAACCACGCAATCCCCATCTTCCATATAGGCGATGCGACGGGTCAGCGGGGCCAGAGCCAGTGAATCAGAGCCCAGAAACATTTCATCTTCGCCAAAACCCACAGCCAGAGGGGCGCTGTGGCACGCGCCAATCATCAGCCCTTCGTGGCCAGCAAAAATTATGGCAACGGCGTATGCGCCTTCTAGGCGGCGCAGTGCATGCAGGGCGGCTTCTTTGGGTTCTAACCCCTGTTGCAGATGGTAATCTACCAGCAGGGCGATGGTTTCGCTGTCGGTTTCTGTTTCAAAAACCTGCCCAGCGGCTTCCAGCTCATGGCGCAGGGTTTCAAAGTTTTCGATAATGCCATTATGCACAATGGCCACGCGCTCGGTACCATGGGGGTGGGCATTGCAAGCTGTAGGGGCACCATGTGTGGCCCAGCGGGTATGCCCAATGCCGGTGGTGCCGGGCAAAGGTTCCTTTTTTAGCAATGCAGCAAGGTTATCCAGCTTACCTGCCGCACGGCGGCGTTCAACACGCCCATCTACTAAAGTGGCAATACCTGCAGAATCATAGCCCCGATATTCCAACCGGCGCAGGCCTTCAAAAACAATAGGGGTGGCATGCCTTCGGCCAACAACGCCGCAGATCCCACACATCAGCCGTTTTCCTTTTTTGCTTGCAGGCGCTCTTTAAAAAGTCTGCCCATTTCTGCTTTATTCACTTGCTGTGCCCGGCCAAAAGCCAGAGCTTCATCTGGCACATTTTTTG
Source organism: Acetobacter sp. DmW_125128 (assembly GCF_008704325.1). Classification (NCBI taxonomy): domain Bacteria; kingdom Pseudomonadati; phylum Pseudomonadota; class Alphaproteobacteria; order Acetobacterales; family Acetobacteraceae; genus Acetobacter; species Acetobacter sp. DmW_125128. The sequence goes on from NZ_VHOP01000003.1 coordinate 86,790, forward strand.
TAATGACACTGCCAGCGGCCACCAGCGCGTTGTCTCCAATAGTAACGGGTGCCACAAGAATGGAATCCGAGCCGATAAAGGCTTTCTCTCCAATCGTGGTGGTGTGTTTGAACACGCCATCATAGTTGCAGGTAATAGTGCCTGCGCCAATATTGGTGTGGCTGCCGATTTCGGCATTACCCAGATAGGTAAGATGATTGGCTTTGGAACCTTCGCCCAGTGTTGTGGCTTTGAGTTCAACAAAGTTGCCAACCCGTGCAGAAGCGCCAATGGTGGAGCCTTCCCGAATACGCGCATAAGGGCCAACAATCGCATTGGCCTGCACTTCGCACCCTTCAAGATGGCTAAAGGCGCGAATAACAGCACCACTTTGCACAGTTACGCCAGGGCCAAAGAACACGTTAGGTTCTATTAACACATCAGCTTCAATCTGCGTATCAGCACTTAGAAACACAGTTTCTGGCGCAACTAACGTTACACCATTTTCCATGGCTTTATTGCGTAGGCGTGTTTGCAGGGCAGCTTCTGCCTGAGCCAGTTCTGCACGAGAGTTTACGCCACGCAGTTCATCTTCTGCAGCTTCTACCGCGCGTACCTGGACGCTATCGGCTACAGCCAGATCTACTACGTCTGTCAGATAATATTCGCCCTTGGCATTATCATTGCGCACGTTATGAAGCCAGCGGCGGAAATCTACGGCATCTGCGCACAATACGCCGGCATTGCATAGGTCAATCGCGCGTTCTTCTGGCGTGGCGTCTGCCCATTCTACAATACGTTCCACATTGCCATTTTGGGCAACAACGCGGCCATATCGTGCAGGATCAGCCGGGCGCATGGCTAACAATGCCAAGCCCACATCTGGCTTGCGGCGCTCTTCCAACAAACGATTGAGCGTTTCAGCCGAAATCAGCGGGTTATCTGCATACAGCACAGCCACATCGCCATCACCAAACCAGGCTTCGGCCTGCAAGGCCGCGTGGGCAGTGCCCAAGCGTTCTTGTTGCACAACCACTGGATAGGGAGCCGCCAACTCGGCAACCTCTTCCATGTCTGGGCCGATTACAATAACCAGCCTGTCAAAAACCTCCGCTGCATTGGCAAGTAGATGTGCCAGCATTGGTCGGCCACCAAGAGATTGCATGGCTTTAGGGCGAGAGGACTTCATGCGGGTGCCCAGTCCGGCGGCCAGAAGAACCGCCGTGGCAGGACGTGGTGCGGAAATAGACGTCATAACAGCATGCGGTAAGCCAAGCTCCGGCATGTGTCAAACGTCTCCCCATCGGAAAACAAACATGCCAATATCATAAAAGTTTTCAGATATTTACTCGGCAAGGAAAAACCGCATGTTCACACCTCGTCTTGCTGTTTTTGATATGGACGGCACGTTGCTTGATTCCGTACCGGATCTGGCGGCGTGCAGCCGGGAATTACTGGAAATATGCCATCTTCCACCCCTGACAGATGCAGAGGTGCGTACCATGATAGGCAATGGCGTGCCCACCTTGGTGCAACGCGTTCTGGATGCAGGACATAAAAAGCTGAAGGCCATAACGTCGCAGCCATATGTTTTACCGTTTACGAAGGCCGAAGCTGTGCAGAAGTTTATGGAGCTTTACACGCCACGGGCTACACGGCTTTCACGTCTATTTCCCGGCACACAGCAGGCATTGGAGCAGTTGAAAAGTGCCGGGTGGTTGCTGGCTGTATGTACCAACAAGCCGGAGGTGGCTGCCCAGCGTATTTTAGACAATTTTGGCCTAACGTCACTTTTTGCAGCAATAGGCGGAGGTGACAGTTTTGCCGCCCATAAACCAGATCCGGCCCATTTACTGGGCACAATCAAACAGGCTGGCGGAGAGGTTTCGCGTAGTGTGATGATTGGGGATATGCCGCCAGATTGTGGGGCCGCGACTGGCGCTGGCGTAAGGTTTGTGTTTGCCGCGTGGGGCTATGGTTCCAGCGCATTGGCAGCGCAGGCAGATGCTCAAGCGGGCAGCATGATGGATATTCCATCGGTACTGCCTGCGTTACTGCCCGCTTAAGTGTGAAAAGAAATTATTTTCCGGGTGTTTTTGTAACGGAACACGTTGGAAGAGTAGAGGCAAGCTCTTCCGCCAGCACAACATCGGCAGGTTTATCTACATCTACAGCAGCGCGGCCATCAGAAAGTGGAACAAGTTCTGCTTTTGCACTGGTGAGATGATAGATGCGCCGGTAAAGCGCGCGCCGTGTCAGCTTGCCACAGAGGGCGCGCAGCAGAATGCTCAGCCCTAAAATCCAAGCAATCCGTAAAGGATGCTTGCGGTTTTTTTCTACATGCTGCCACAGGTCTGCCACGCGAGCAGAAACAGATGTGCGGAATAAAAACAGGTTACAGCCAGAAAAAGACAGATCAGCAAGCCGAATATAAGTACGCTGCGTGTTGGGTACATCCCGCTTTACGGTTGTTTCTGTTGCAACAGCAACGGCAAGGTCAGCTTGCGTATGGCTCTCGCTAAGCAGTTCTTGCACCCAGCTTGGCTGGAGTAGGGCATTATCTGCCGTGGTTACCAGCAAAGGCGTGCCATAGCGCGCAAGGCCAGCCAATACGCTGGCACTTGGCCCTTCAGGCCGTGCCGGAATAACATCTATTCCTGCGGGTAAGATAGACGCAATAATCTGTGGGTTTTCAATGCAAACAGCAATGCGGGTGATTTGAGGCACCTGCTGCAGCGCATCAATTACCCTCAAGAGCATAGGCACCCCACCAATAGGCAGGAGTGCTTTGTGAGAAACGCCCCCGGCCAATGCAACCGGGTCTGGCTTACCGGGGCGAGAGCCTGCCAGAATAAAAGCTGTTATGCTTTGAGAGGAAGCGGTCATGCCGCTTTCCTGTTCTCCGCAGGGCGTGCACCATCGGGGCGATCACGCGGGGGAGCGCCCGTCAACTCCATGACCCACGGATACTGTTGGGCTTCCTTAACATCGTAACCCAGATTAAAAACCGTGGGGCTGCGGGGGCGGGCTTTGGCATCTAGATAATATGAGCCAAACATCCGATCCACCACAAAGCTGGTAATGCCGAAGTTGCCATCCTCATCATGGAAGTGGTGCAGCACATGGCGTGCTTTCATGCGCTGGATCCAACTTGCGCGTGGCTTATAGTTAAGATGCTGGATGCAGTGGAAGAATTCGTAAATGCAGGTAATGGCAACGCCTGTGCCAAATGCCGTGGCTGCAGCGCCAATCCCGCCAATAAGGTACCCAATAGGAATGGTGACAGCCCCAATGGTCGGCAGTGTTGTAGCAGGTGCGCCAAACAGAACATCCAGCAGATGCGGGTCCTGATGATGGTCAAAATGGATGCGCTTCCACAGAGCGGCCGTCCACTTCATTTTATACAGGATACGCCCATGTAGCACGTAGCGGTGCAGTAGGTACCATACCACTGGATACACAACAACAACGGCGACCATAGAAACCAGCGTTGGCCACCAACCTGCAAAAAAGTACGCAGCCAGCGCAGCAGAAGCAATAACCAGCGCAAAATAGAGCAGGATGGTTGGGTAGGTAAGATATGCCACCCAAAGCTGCCTGAGGTTCATTTTCCCCAGATCAAAGCTGCGTCCGGTTTTAAGCGACGAGTTATTTAGCGTTCCGCTCATCGTGTTTCATTCCTCAGGAGCACAGTAATGGCTCCCAGTGTGAAAATAATCAGTGCGGGTATGGTAGCAATTGCTGGCGGTAGCAAGCCCGCATTCCCCATTGCGCGTAGCATACCCTGCACAATAATAAACAACAGCCCGCAGCCCAAGCACCATACTGGTACCCAACTGCGCGTTCCTGTCCGTGGAGGGATATAGATTGTGGGCAGCGCAATCAACAAAAGAACAAGTAAGGAGGCCGGACGCAAGAAGCGTTCAAGCAGCCCAGCTTCCAGAAAACCGGGGCTGGTATGGGATGGTAGGCGCCCTTGTAGCATGCCCAGAATGGTGGTGGAAGAAAGCGGCGGATTTTCGGCAGACAGGCGGATAAACTCCCACGGGTGCAGGCTTGTGTCCCAACTCATGTTCTGAACAGAAGGCAGGCGCGTGGTTTTTTCGCCTTCCACGGTAATGCTATCAACATTGTGCAGCAGCCAGCCGCGCGTATGTGTGTAATCAGCAGATTTGGCGTGGAGAATCTGTTGTAACCGTCCGTTGGTATCACGGATATAGATATCCACCTTGGCCAGCATATTGCCGCCATCCGATGTATAGCCAATATGGGCAATACGGTTGCCATCATGAAACCAGAAGGCGTGCCCATTTTCTGGATGTGGGTCTGTACGGTTCCACCATGCGGCCAATGCCTGCTCAGACCGGGGCGTAACCTGATCATCCAGCACAACGCCTGCAAAGCCGATTACCAGAGTGGCGGGGATAAGGTATTTATACAGGCCAAAAGTAGAAAGGCCACAAGCTCGCAGGATGGCAATTTCGCTGGCCAATGTCATTTGGGTGAGCATCAGCAGCGCGCCAATCAACACACTTAATGGAAGTGCGCCTGCCAGCAGAAATGGTGCACGCATGGCCGCAAAGCTGAGAATGCCCTGTACGCCTAAGTGCCGTTGTAAAATGGGAGTGGTTTGTTCAAGCAGGGCCAGAATTTCAAGAAGCCCGACGAGAACGGCACCACAAAAAATCACGCGCGTAAGCAACGCCATGGAAAGATAGCGGAGAAGAACGTGGCGGGGCATGCTTGAAGATTGGCTCATGGCAAGGCTTTTTGGGCAGATGAGCGGGAACGCCAGACTTTTAACACCTGAAAGGTGCCTGATTTATAAAGTAGCAGCAACGTACAGCCTACAATAAAGACCAACGAAGGCCCCCAGATCAGCAGGAGCGATGCCTTTTTTGTAGCCACCATGCTGTGGCCAAACTGGATGATGTGGTCAAACCCAACCATAATAATAAAGGCCAGAGGCAGACCGGCATTGTTGCGTTGGCGCTTGCGCATAAGAGCCAGAGAGGCCGCTAACAGGGGAATAAAAGGCACAGTAAGGCTGCGCGCCATACGAAAATGCACTTCAGAACGCATATGAGGGCGGGAAATGGAAGGGTCATGCCGAATGAGGCGGCCAACCAGTTCTGGGGATGTCAGCTCTCGTTCATCCTCGCCGCGCGTGCGGAAAGGAGAGACGTGCGAGGCATGCGTAAGGTAGCGCGTAGAATGATCAAATGTGACCAGACTGGGCACGCCATCCCCTTTATCCGTGACAATCACGCCATGGGTAAGATCAATCTCAACAGTTTCACCATCCAAACCGATGCGGATATGCCCGTTGCGCGCCGTAATATCGCGTTCCTGCTGCTCAGAAAGATCGCGGATAAAAACATTTTCCAGATCAGAGCCGCTTTGGGAGACCTTATCCGCAACAATGGTCAGTTGAGATGAAGGGCTGGCAAACATGCGAGGCTGCAAACGCGGTGCCCAGCCTGTGTGGCTGGCAATGTAAAAGGTTGAACGGAAATCATACCGTGCATGAGGCTGGATAAAGCCATAAAGCAGAAAGGAAAGAATACCCAAGATAACGCCCAGTTGGATATAGGGGCGCGTAATCCGCAGTAGTGAAAGGCCACTGCTGTTGATGGCATCAATTTCTTCATTCTGGCTCATGCGGCGGATCACGGTAAACACCGCTACGCAAAGTGCGGCCGGAATAGCCAAGCCAAGGTAATGGGGCAGCAAGGCTGCCAGCAGACCAATAAATATGCCAATATGGTTGTTGCCCGCTGCCAGCAGATTGAACAGCACCAAAAGGCGTTCAAGTATCAGGGCAATCATCACAACAGACAGCGCCACCAAAAAAGGCGGCATAACCTGAGCAATCAGGTAGCGGTCTAATGTGCCGGGGCGAAGCAAAGCTACAATCCGGCGCAGGAAAGGCACATTGAGCATGCGGGTTGTCATAGCGAGGTTGCGGGCAAAAGGCGATGCGCACTGCACACACGCCTCATTTGGCTATCTTGCAAGCTTCCATCTGGCATTAAGCTGCGGTGCTGAATGGTGATTTGCCAGATATCGGGCTGTTTGTGCACGGAAATAGCATTCCACCCCGCACTTTTTTCCGGTTCATCCGCAATGTGGGACGCAGAGGTGCTGCTGACAGCCAGAATATCTGTGCCCGGAAGAGTGGTGATTTGCGCACGATGAGAATGCCCGTAAAGCACAAGTTCAGCACCTTCTGCACGCAATACGTCTTGAAACGCTAGGAAATCATCCAGCCCTTTGCGGCGGCTGACAATGCCTTGCGCCGGAGGGTGATGGAGTAGCACAATCCGGCATAATCCCATAACGCGGGTGCGGCGCAACAGATCCGCCAAAAGCACAAGCTGGGTTTGCCCGGCCTTGCCAGACGCCAAAAAGGGTAAGGTGGGAACGGCCGTGTTGACCCCAATAAGGGCAATATGATTTTTTACCAGCAATGAAGGGGCTGCCGGTTCAGACTGCGTGCTACTATGTAGCCATTCGGCCCAGAGAGCCTGTTTGGTAGCGCTATTCTCTTTTATCAGCGCATCATGATTGCCGGGAATAAGCAGTGTAGGGGGCAAATCTTGCTGTAAAAGCCACTGCCGTGCGTGCTGAAATTCTTTGAGCAAACCCAGATTGGTCAGATCCCCCGTTAGGGCAACCATATCTGGGTGAAAGTGGCGGATATCCCGCATGATTGACTGCAAAGCCGGTAATTTATGCAGGTGCCTGCGCCGCAGTTGCCAAGACAACAAACTGAGGATGCGCTTGAAGCGGATTTCCTTAAAAGAAGGCAAGCCGACAAGTGGCAGATGTGGGTCAGACAGATGGGCGATATGAACGCAGGACAAGAAAAACACATCTCCGGTGACGGTGTATGGCCCCACGGCATGTGACAAGAGCCATAACAGCCTTTATACCATCGCCCGTAGCCGGGGCAAAAGGCGCTGGCGTTTTTGTTTGTTTATAGCAAGAGTGCTGAATGTCCGATCGTTTTGCCCTGATTTACAATCCTCGTAGCCGTCGGAATTTGAAGGCAGATCCCAAGTATCTGGCGCTGGCGGGCAAAATGTTGGGGCCTTTGTTCTGCTCCCCTAGAACGCATGCTGCATTAAGGCAGCAGGTTTATGCCCTCTTACAGCAAAAAATAAGCTGTCTGGTTGTGGATGGGGGAGACGGCACAGTTGGGAATGTTCTGAGCGCACTTTATACCTCATCCTGCCCGCCAGAGCAGTGGCCAAGTATTGTTGTGTTACCCTCTGGCAATACTAACCTGATTGCCACAGATGTTGGTTTTGGTAAGCGTGGGGTTGAGGCATTACAGATTTTGCAGGCCCGTCTGGTATCCGGACGCCTTCTTTCCGATGTGCGGCGCAGGCAGCCTTTGGTGGTAACGCGTAACGGGCAGAAAGAAGGGGCTTCTCTAGGCTTTTTTGGTGGTTTGGGTGCTTTTGGGCGTGGGATTGAAATCGCGCATGACCCCAAAATCCTGAAAAATTATTCGCATGATGCTGCGGTTATGGCGACATTGTTTGTAACGGCTTGGCAGTTGCTAAGCCCGAAGCATAGGCGAGGATGGCTGGAAGGCACAAAAGTTACAGTAGAGCGGGATGGTGAGGTATTGCCTGAGCAAAATCATTTTCTGTTTTTATGCACCGCTTTGCATCGGCTGCCCCACGGTATCTGGCCATTCTGGCAGAATCTGACAGAAGCAGACCGAGGTATTAGTTATCTGGATGTTGCAGCTTTTCCCCCTCATTTAGGGCGTGCAGTCTGGAATTTGTTGCGGGGGAAAGCGCCGCAATGGTTACGGCAAGATGCAGCTTATCATAGTGGTTCGGCAACCGAATTGGTGTTGCGTACGGATCAATCCTTTATTCTGGATGGTGAGGTTTTGCCGCCTGGAGAAGATGGCAGACTGACTGTTTCTGCGGGGCCCGTGGTTTCTTTTGTGCATGTTTAAAGCATTCTGGTGGAAAAGCAGTTCATGAAGGGTATTCGGCCGGGGCAGAAAGAAATTTTCACCCTTACAGAGCAAGAACTGCATACGCCTGTATCCCCTTTGGTGACGGAATTTGTGCGTAATCTTTTGGGCACAGCGCAACCATTAGGGGTCTTGTTTTATGGGTCTGGCCTACGGGGTGGAATTCAAAATGATACCCTGCTGGATTTATATATTATCGTAGAAAAGCAGATGGACTGGCCCAGACCGTGGCTTTCCTGTCTGGCAAATGCCACTTTGCCCCCTAACGTGGAATATCATGAATACAGGGTAGGGGAGCATCTGCTAAGGGCCAAAGTTGCTATTTTGTCTCTCGCGCAGTTTCGTTCCCTAACGCGCACCCAAACATTGGATACCACTGTTTGGGCGCGCTTTTCTCAGCCTGTTCGGTTGGTATGGTGGCGGGATAACGAAGCCCAAGAAGCATTGCACGCTTGTGTTATGCGGGCGGTATTGACTGCCGCATGGTGGGCCGCACAACTTGGCCCGGCTTCAGGCGGCGTTCTGGATTATTGGAATACCTTGTACCGCAATACTTATCGTGTTGAATTGCGGGTTGAAAAAGCGGGCCGTGGGCAAAGCATTGTAGATGCTTATATGCAGCGTTATGCGCAGCTTTTACTGCCGTGTTGGCAAATGCTAGGCATTCCGTATAAGTCTCAAGATCAGATTGTAACGCCGCAAATCCCACAGGAACAAAAGCAACATGCCATTCAAAAATGGACATTACGTGCGTCTTGCGGTCGGCCTTTAAATATTCTGCGCTTACTTAAGGCAGCTTATACATTTACAGGTGGGGCACGTTACGCGGTATGGAAAGTTCAACGCCATAGCGGGATAGAAGTGCCGCTTTCTTCGTTTGCAGAAAAACACCCCTTACTGGCAGCGCCGCCAATTGTTTGGCGGTTGTGGCGGCAAGGGGCGTTTAAACGCAAATAAGGGTTTTAGGCTGCTGTGGGTGCTGGTGTTACACCAACTTCTGCGGCAGCCTGCCGGAATATGGCAATGGCCTGAGCAATCTGCTCTGGCGTATGAGTGGCCATTACGGAACAACGCAGCAAGGGGCGTGAATCTGGCGTTGCCGGGGGAAGGCTAAGGTTGACGTAAACACCAAGTTCCAGAAGCCTGTTCCACATGGGAATAGCTTCTTCAGCAGTTTCCAGCGTAACTGCAATAACAGGGGTAGCCTGTTTACTCGCATTTAGCCCGATATCTACAAAACCAGCATGGAGTTGCTGAGCATTGGCCATAAGCTGTTTACGCAGTTCTGGATGAGCCTGCATATCGCTCAAGGCTGCCGTTGTTGCAGCAATAACCTCTGGTGGAAGAGATGCCGTAAACATATATGGGCGGCAATTCAGGCGTACAAATTCCAGTTCAGGATGATCGGATACGCAGTAACCCCCAACAGTGCCGAGGCTTTTTGAAAATGTGCCGACAATAAAGTCTACATCAGCTTCCACACCATCGGCTTCAGCCGCACCGCGTCCGTTTTCACCCAACACCCCAAAGGAATGGGCTTCATCTACCAGAAGATATGCACCAGTTTCTTTTTTAACGGCTACAAATTCTGCAATCGGGGCCACATTGCCTGTCATGGAATAAATGCCTTCAACCACAATCAGCTTGGCACCGGGGGTGCCATCCATGCGTTTCAGGCGTTTATAAAGATTATCCGGGTCATTATGGCGGAAACGAATAACTTCTGCAGCACTCAGGCGGCTACCATCATAAATGCTGGCATGGCTATCAGCGTCCAGAAACAGATGGTCGTCTTTGCCTGCAAGCGTAGAAATAATGCCTAAGTTAGCCTGATAACCCGTAGAAAAAACCATGGCATCACGGCGGCCAAAAAACGCGGCAATATCTTTTTCAAGCTGCCGGTGGAGAGACTGCGTGCCATTTGCAATGCGCGAGCCCGTGGTGCCAACGCCGCAAGCCGCCGCAGCTTGTTGGGCGGCCCGAATGGCATTTTTGGATTGGCTCAGGCCTAAATAATTATTGGTACCGAAAAGAAGCGTTTCCCGACCTTCAATAATTCCAACAGTTGAAGATACAGGTTTTTCAATAACAACAGCAAAAGGGTTGCGGCCACCTACGGCGACTACAGAACCCAGCGCGCCTGCCGTACCTTCAAATTTGGAAAATAGTGATGTCATCCACGCTCACCCTTTGTTTTTCAGAGCGACAATGCATGCGGCAAGGTCATTAATCGTCCGGATATCGGCAAGTTTGTCGAGCGGGATGGAAACATCCAAGCTATCTTCAACTTCCATAACGAAGTTCATGACGGCCAAAGAATCAAACGCAAGATCTTCCATGATCTTGCAGTTACCATCAATGTCACGCGGAACCTTCGGGTTAGCGAGGAGCTTTTGAATGATCAGCGCGGAAACGCTTTCAACGGTTTCGCTCATGTCGGATCCTTCATCCCTTAAGGGCGTTTGTTTTATGCCGAGCTTGTGCTCGCAGTGCCGCCTTATGGGTGAAAAAGGCCAGTTTGACCAGCCTTTCTCATCATAAACGGGCTATAAAATCCTGTAGGCCGGTCAGGCAACTTCAGACTGCTGCTCAAACGCGCCGCTTAGATACATGGTACGGGCTTTGGCGCGTGTAAGTTTGCCCGAAGATGTCTGCGGCAGCGCATGTGGTGGCACCAATACAACAGAAACTTCTACCCCATGGAGGCGGCGGAACAAGCTGGCGGCTTCGGCTCTCAGCTTCTCACGCGTGTCTGCGGCAGAAGCGCGGCACTGAATAAGAGCCACGATTTCCTCATGGTCACCCTTTTCCAGAGAGAAAACAGCCACATCTCGGCTGCGAAGGACAGGAATATGCGTTTCGGCAGACCATTCCAGATCCTGCGGCCAGATGTTGCGGCCATTAATAATAATCAAGTCTTTGGCGCGGCCAGTGACAACTATCTGCCCATTGAGCATGTAGCCCAGATCACCAGTATTCAGCCAGTTGTCTGCGTCCAGCGTTTTGCTGCTTTCTTCCGGCATACGGAAGTAACCGCTCATCAGGCTGGGGCCTCGTACATAAATAGTGCCAACTTCTCTATCGCTCAGCACCCGGCCATAGCTATTCCGAACTTCCAGTTCATGTTCTGGCAGAACTTTCCCGCAAATCACAAAGGTGCGGCTTGGTGTGTCTGCACTGGCGGGTGGGCGCGCAATTCCTGTGCTTTCCAACGCAGGAAGGTCAACCGTATCGGTTTCTATGCCTGTATCAAGCGGCGCAAAGCTGATGGCGAGCGTAGCTTCTGCCATACCATAGCTAGCTACAAATGCTTTTGGGCTAAAGCCAGCAGGGGCAAAGCGCGCAGCAAATTCATCTAGAATATGCGCGCGGATCATATCGCCACCAATGCCTGCAACCCGCCAGCAAGAGAGATCCAGGCCTTCGGATGCCGGGCGCCGGGCGCAAAGTTCATACCCAAAAGAGGGGCTGTAGGCGATGGTGCCACGGTTACGGCTGATCAGATCCAGCCATACATGCGGTCTGCGTGCGAATTCGCGCGTCGGCAGCAGGTCCACGCTCAACTGGCACGTCATGGGCGTCAGGAAGAAACCAACCAGACCCATATCATGATAGAGAGGAAGCCACGAAACGCAGCGATCCCCTGTTTCCTTAACCTGCAATCCATTGCGTGCAATGAAGGAAACATTCGCCATGCCGGAACGGTGGCTTACGCAAACCCCCATGGGGAAGCGTGTGCTGCCGGAAGAAAACTGAAGATATGAAAGGTTTTCTGGTTGAATATCCGGCAGCGGCATATCTGGCACAGGGCGTGCCATAAGCTCAGCAGGTGGCCCAGCAAAAACAAGGCCCAAGCCCGTTACAATTTCGTCCGTCCAACCTTCGATAATCTGCGGAATAATCACGGCGCTGGCTTGTGCGCTAGTAATCATACCCCGAAGAGTTTTCAGATAGGCTTCTTTGCCGCCAAAAGCGACTGGGAGGGGAAGAGGGGCTGCAACCAAACCAGCATACTGACAGCCAAAGAAGATGCGGGCAAAATCACCATCGCTTTCCGCCACAATGGCAACACGGTCTCCCGGTTGTAGGCCCATGCCCAAAAGGCGCAAAGCTGTATCAACAGCCTGCTGACGCAATACTTTATAGGGTAGGGCTTCTAGAAGTACGCCTTTGCCGGAATAAATGTTAAACCCGGCTTCGCCTTGAGCGGCATAGTCCAACGCTTCAGGAAATGTTGCAAAATCCCCGTACCGGCGTGGCTGACCAGATGCGGTAGAAACCGGTTGGAGGGTTTCATTTAAAGAGATTGCAGAAGCAGGGTTCATACTATTCATCAGCTGGCCATTCGAAGAAAATCAACAATTGCGTCGGCCCCTACCGGCGCAGTCGGTTCGTCCCCAACAAGGTCGAACGTGTCGCGTATATAATCTTTTTGCAGATTTACGAAAGCATTGTGCGACGAAAAGGCTTGTTCAATGTCTTCTCCTAGACTGTCAATAGTATTCAGCACAGGTCCCAAAGACCAGAAGCGGTAATTTTCATCCCCCTCCCAATCAACATTGTGCGCATTCAGAAACATACAAGCGCGCGGCTTTACCAGAAATTCGGCGACTTGCGAACTCACATCGCCCAGATACATGTCTGCGGTGGATGTGTACGTCATATCAATGCTGCGGGCACTACCGGTATCCACCAGCATGTGCGGATAATGCCCAAATGCACGTTCTAACTGCAATGCTTCGGCTTTTTTGTTGTCAAACAGCCGATAATGGGGCGCAAAGATAAGATTATAACGGTCTTGGTTAGCAAAATGTGTCAGCACATTCAGGCCCATTTTAGGCCAGGATGAGAGGCGCGTATTAAAATGTGGATTATAAAGGACAGTCGGACGATTATTGTTAAATAGACGTAATGTCCGATGGCGCATCCGATGAACCATATCGAATTTGGCATAAACGCCAGTATGATAACAGCCAGGACGGATGGCACCTTGAGCTAAAAGCCGCTCTTCTATTTTGTGTCCAGCCATCAGCACGTAGTCGAATTTCTTTACGTCACGCGCAAAACCAATAGCCCGATCTCCGGCACCGTGGCGTGTCCATATCAGTCTTGGCTTATTTACCCCTAGCTTGCGCAGATAGAGTGAAGTGCGCTCGGGAACAACAATCCCCTGAAACGAAGAGAAATAATTCTTGTTAAAAAATAGGCTCGCCAGACGAAAAAAAGCGGTCTGCCCGTAGCGTTCAGTTTGGCGCCGAAGAAACTGAGGAAGGTGTAGAAGGCTGAACTGTACTTTCGATTCTGGATAATATGCAGCCAGTGAGCGCACATAATCCAGATGCGATTGTGTGGTGCAGGCAAGATGCACTTCAGCCTCGGGGTGACGGCTCGCAATTTCCATTGCAATCGGCAAAGAATGCAAGGTTTGGTGCGGCTGTGCGATGTAAGGGAAGAGAATGCGCATCTGTTAAATGTCATCCTTGTTTAACATAGGAACCTTTGTCAGAGCATGAGCGTCTTTATGTGCTTGTCCATAAGGCAGTCTGGCCTCAGCAAGTTACTGTTCAGTGCACAAATCGTTCAGCGTGCCCGATAGTCAAGCCCCGCCGCATAAGGAGAAATGTGAGGAAGAAGGCTTTTTCGTGATGTAGGGGAGAAGGGGCTTAAGGAAAAAAATCAGGAATATGAATTTTTTCTGATTTTAGGGATTGACGTTATATTATGGTGGGGTGTAGAAGCTGCTTCACCGAGACGGAGTAGTCTTGG